>AQRS01000021.1 GCA_000402355.1 Candidatus Iainarchaeum andersonii SCGC AAA011-E11 | reverse complement strand
CAGAAAGAAGTCACCATCAAAATGCTGGCATACAATCTTGAGGTCATGGGGCGCAGAATAAAAGTTTGGCTATTTATATTTGCCAACACATTTCTACACCGCCGCGCGTTTCCAAAGCTTTTTATTCCAGAAAAAACTTATTCAGGTACATGATTGATCCCGCCACAATTCCGCTGCAGACGATAGGAGTAATACTCGTTTTCGGCCTCGTGCTGAGCATGCTGTGCAAGCGCTTCGGCCAGAACCCGGTGCTCGGATTCATACTCGCGGGATTCGTGCTCGGGCCTGCTGGATTAGGGTTCCTCGGCGCGGAAGACGTACTCGTAAAGGGGTTCTCAGAATTAGGGCTGTTCGTTTTGCTGTTCTACCTCGGCATAGAGCTTTCATTCAGGGACTTCGTGAAATCAGGAACCTCAACACTCGGCCTGGCCTTGGCGGACATGATTGCATGCGCATTAGTGGGTTTTGCAATCGCCTCGCTCGCGGGATTCTCGTTCCTCTTCTCGGCCGCCGTCGGATTGATGATGTTCTCTACAAGCTCCGCAATAGTTGGAAAATTCATTTTGGACAGGGGCCTGATAAGGGAAAAGCCCGTGCAAATGGCGCTCGCTGTGCTCATACTGCAGGACTTCCTCGGAATTCTCGTGCTGGTATTCATTTCAAGCTTTGCGTCATCCGGTTCGGCAATCGAGCTCGGATTGACGGCCATAGTGTTTGCGGGGGCGAGCTTCTTTGTGGTGCACGAGCTTTCAAAGGCAATCGAGCAGCGCTTCGCAAAAGAACTCGGAACCACGGAACTCACATTGTATGCGCTCTCCGTAGGACTGCTTGTCGCGACAGCCGGAAGCTTTTTGGGCCTCTCACCCGCGCTCGGAGCGTACTTCGCGGGCTTCGCGCTTTCCGAGCTTTCAGTGGGGCAGAAAGTCAAGAGCCAAATAAATTTTTCACGCGATTTTTTCCTGCTGTTCTTTTTCGTTGCGTTCGGCGCGAGCCTCTTCTACAACACCGAAATAACGGCGGCCCAAATACCAACGCTCTCGGAGTTCATCGGCCTGGTAACCCTTGCAGGAATCCTGGGGATTGCGAGCATTATAGTGCACGCCGTAATACTCACGATTTTCGGACCGGTATTCGGAATAACGAACCGCGAATCAAGCCAAATGGCGATACTGCTAAGCCCTTTGGGGGAATTCGTAATCATCATAACAATATCAATCCTGCCGCTGCTCGCGGCATCAGAAGCCCTTGTGCTCGCGCCAATCGCGTTCCTCATCATATTAATCACTTTGCTTTTGTTCCAGCCGCTCTACAGCAGGCTTGAGCTCCACGACAAAATAACCGCAATGATTCCCGCTCTCGCACCGCGCATCCAGAAGCCGCACATACAGGAGCACACGCCGGAATCAATCAACTGGCTCAAGAGCCTCGCAAAGAACATCCTCCTGGTTATTTGCCTCGCGTGGATAACAATGCAGCTGTACAAGGCGGTTCCCACACTCGGCATACAGGTCCCTTACGGGCGCCTTGCCGTTGCCGTGATTTTGTTTGCGGTGTTTGCTTATGTCCCGTCAACAAAAGCGTTAAGGGCGCTGCGCAAGCTTCTGCATTACTCGCGTGTTCTCCCGAACAGCGGCAGGCAGTAAAACAAAAACAAGTTTTTTGCGGGAGTTATAGCATACCATGAAAGTTTTCCTGTGTTTCATGATGGTCTGCTAGATAGCAAACCGTTAAAATACCCGAATTAGTTTATTGGTTTGCTATATTTTTGCTCCTCGTTTTCCGGTGAAAGCCTGTTCTTGAGGCGCTCGATTTTTTTCCTGCGCGACTCCACAACAACCTCTTCCGCGGTTTTTTGGGGCTCTTTCGGCGCGTCCTCAACCGGCCCCTTTTTTACCGAAGCGGAAATGAACACCGCAAACACCGCCATGAAAAGCAGGCCCGAAAAAATACCCGCAACAAGAATCTGGGGCGGCGCGTCAATAATCCTTTTCAATTGAGCCGCGGCAAAGCCTGCTTTTGCCTGCACACACGCATGGTTTGACACAGCCTCGCCGCTTTTGCAGCGGAGTTCGGCGCATGCGCCGCCCACGCACTGCTGCGTTTCCGCGCACTGCGAATCCGAGGCGCAGGCTGCCGAAAAGGCGAGCGGAAAAAGTGAAATGAACGCGAGCGCGATTAATTGCTGACGCATAACTGAATTGCCACAACCCAATATTTATAGGTAACCAGCCCACGGGGAAAAACCGCGAAGAACCCTCAGGGTTAAAATTGTTTTCCGAGCCAACAAATAGCATGAAGGCACTCGCGGCGCTTGCAATCATCCTTGCCATTTCAGGCTGCATACAGGGCAGCACTGCCGACAGCGAGGGCGATTACCATGTGCACACGGACTTCAGGGTTTATCTTGAAGAGAAAATGGTTGACTTCAACAAGGCAGAGTACATGAGCACCGAATACAAGGAAATCGACCCTTTTGTTCATCTGCATGACTTTCACCCGGGCGTAATACATTTCGAGAGCAGGAACGCGGATTTGAACGAATTCTTTTCAAGCATAGGAATGAAATTCAACAGCGAATGCTTCAATGACGGAACGAACGAGTATTGCTCTAACGCATCCGAAAAGCTCGGGATGTACGTGAACGGAAAAGAAAATTCCGGATTCGGCGCGTACAAGCCAAGTGATTTGGACAAGATTCTGATTTATTACGGTTCCGGAGAGCCCACGCAGGAAATGTTCAATTCAATCACAAACGAGGCGTGCATCTATTCCGAGAAATGCCCGATTCCGGAGGGCTTTGATTATGAACCGGAGAACTGCTCCGCCTCACAGCCCTGCGTTCTGCCCGGAACTTAACGCGGAAAAAACATTATAACCACTTGCATACCGAAATGTTCCTATGATTCAAGAAGGGCAAAAGGCGCCGGACTTTTCACTCAAAGACCAGAACAATGAAACCGTGAAGCTTTCCTCATTGAAAGGAAAAAAAGTTGCTTTATACTTCTATCCGAAGGATGATACCCCGGGCTGCACTACTCAGGCGTGCAACATACGCGACAATTATGCGGAACTCAAAAAGAACGGCATACTGGTTTTCGGCATTTCAAAGGACTCAATTGAGTCGCACAAAAAGTTCGCGCAAAAATACAAATTTTCTTTCCCAATACTTTCAGACCCTGGGGGCAAAGTTATTGAGAGTTATGGCGCGTGGAAGGAAAAAAGCATGTACGGCAAAACATTCATGGGAATTGCGCGCACGACCTTCCTGATAGACGGGAAAGGCACAATCAAAAAAATCATTTCAAAGCCGAATGTCGCGGAGCACACAAAGGAAATAATTGATGGATATCAATTTGCCGTCAACGGAACCCCCGTAGGGGGTTGGGTTGTTGAATAGCAAATCAAGCGGATGGACGAAAAACCGCGCTTAACGGCGTTAACACGGCGGAAACATTTAAATAAGGCTTGAATGAACTTTAATGAATCAGGTGGACATATACTTTAGAGGTTTTAACTGATGGCAAAATTCAAGATTGAGCACCACAAGGAAATCTGTATAGGATGCGGGGCCTGCGCAGCAATCAACCCCGAGGACTGGGTAATGGAAGGCGACAAAAGCCACTTAATCGGCTCCAACAAGGAGCAGGGCGAACACGGAACCCAGGAATTCAAGATTATTGATGAGTCAAAGCTCAGCCAGAACCAGGAGGCCGCGGACGCGTGCCCGNTGCCGTGCATATTCGTGAAGAAACTGCCGTGANTCCTGAAACCAAAAATTTGCATTTTCACAATTCTTTTTTGAATCAGATTTTTTCGAACGTTTTCTGCAGAAGCAAAGCATCTTCCTCAATGTTCGGGCTTTCACACACAACCACGCCGCGCGCATTGAAACCCTTCAGCACTTCGAGAACGGCAAGGTAATTCATGTCGCTGTCCTTCAGCACTAAATGGTTCTTCTCGCCCTTCTCTGAATAAGCGATTCCGGAAAGGTGGATGTGCATGTTCTGCACCGCCGATTTGCCCAGCTTTTTTTCAATCAGTTGCATCACGTACTCGAACTCTTCCTTGGAATTGAATTTTCCATTCGTTCGCGCATGCAGATGCGAAAAATCCACCACAGGCAAAACATTGTCAAACTCCGTGCTCAACTCAACAAGCTCCTCTATAGAGCCGAACTGCGTTGGCTTTCCGGTTGTTTCGGGCCTAATCCAAACCTTTAGGCCGAGCTGCTTTACCTCATCGACAATTTTTTTCATTTCTGATTTCACATTTTCAAAAACTTTTTGCGGCTCCATGCCCAAATAGAATCCGGGGTGAAAGCAAACGGAGTAGCCTCCGCACGCATCAAGGATTTTTGCGGCCTGCAAAATGCGCGAGCGCGAAGCTCCTCTTTTTTGCGGCTCCACGGCATTCAAATTGATGAAGTACGGGGCATGGCACGTGAGTACAATGTTTTCCTCTTCCGCAACCTTCCTGATTTCAGGCGCCTTTTCCTTTGAAATGTTCACGCTCTGCACAAACTCCAGTTCCATTGCACCGAGGCCGAGCTTCTTCACTTGCCTTATTCCGTTGGCTGTGTCCCTTCTCGGCGTCGAAATCGGAATTCCCGCGGGCGCAAACAAGAGCTTTTCAGGCTTAATCATGCATATAACACTCAAAAAAACGGCAGTTAGTATTAAGGTGTTGCAGATTTTTAACCTTAACCAACCGCCAAAATCCCGCGCGAGATTTTTTCGTGAAAGCATTTAAATTATGAAAGGGTACCCAATGTAAATGCACTTATTTTAGGGGCAATACGACGAAATTTAGGGGTGAATTTTGATGGCTGAAGACACAAAACAGGAAATGAAAGAAAAAACAATGGATGTACAGGAAGATGAGGAGGAAATAGACGACTCCAAACTCCCGTTCCCAAGGGCAACAATAGTGAACATGCTCAGGAAGAACCTCAGCTCTGGAAAGCAGATAAAGGGCCAGGTCAAGAACGAAATGAACATTTGGCTGGGCAAAATGGTTGAGCGCATCGCGAAAAAAATGGACGCGTTCCCATACACTTACGTTGACGGTTCCATGCTAAGAGAAGCAATAGAGCCATACGAAAACATCCAGGACATAGAAAAGGAAAAGGAAAGGATCATCAAGCAGCTCGAATCAATCAAGGCGGCATGCGATGTCCTTATCCTCGAAGTGGACAGAAAGTTTGTGAAGTGACTTTTGTACAAAAAAAATCAGCGGGGAAAATATTTCCCCGACACCTATTTTTTTCCGATGATTTCCTTGACTTTTTCAACAACAGCCGAACCAGGGTTCCTGTAAAGGAAAGCCTCGAGCACTTTCTCATTATGCGCTTTTCTCTGCGAAGACGCCTTCTCGAAATCGATTATGACGGGCTTGCCATTGCGCACCAAAATGTTCTTTCCCTTGCCCGCGAGCTGCCCGTGGTCCAAACCAATCTTATCGAGTTTGCGCGCCTGCACGAAAAGCGATTTCAAAAATTTTTGAAGCTCTTTTTTCGAAGGATTGGAAAAAAGCCAATCAGAAAAAGAAACGCCGCCAACGAACTCCATCAGCACGCAATCCGCATCCGAATCACTCTTGATTAATTTAGGGCCGACGCCCACAGAATTCGCTTTGCGCAAATTCGCGGTTTCGCGCAGAACCATGTTCCTGCGGTTTGATTTTTCGCGCAGAACCTTCAACGCAAACTTTTTGCCGCGCCTGCCCTTAACGAGATAAACATAGGAGCTCCAGCCCTTCGCGATTTTTTCAACGAGAACGAGATTGTTTTCCGCGAGAAACACTTCAACTGTTTTCATATGTGAATAAAAAAGAAGAAAAAAAGGATAAAAAGCCCCCTCATTTGAAGGAGATTTCATCCACCTCTATGAAGTCAACCTGGTCGAGGTTTGAGTCGTCAATCAGGCCCTGCATGTCGTTCAAATCCGCGTCAAGCGCGGCAGATTCGTCCGCACTGAGCTGGTTCCGCTGGACTAGAGGCGTAATGCCCGCATTTCCGGAACCGTTTGCCTGCTGATCAGCGCCCTGCTGAGGGGAAGCACACCCCGCCAAAAGAACCGCCGAAACCATGAGCAAAGCAGCTATGATTGCTTTGTTCATTGGCCATCGCCTCCTTCAGCCTCGAGCTCGGATTCAAATTCCTGTTCTGACCGAACCAAATCCTCATTCGGGGACTCGATTTCGGCAATGAGTTCCTGCTCTGTCTGCGCCTCTATGTTCGAGGAAACATTCAGCTCCCGCGTGGCTTTGAACAGGCCTTTCATTAGCCTGAAATCCATGTTGAGCTGCTTGTTCATTTCATTCAGCAACCCATGGGCCCTGTCGAGCAGCTTGCCAACATCCTTCCTAGAATCCGCTTCGCCCAAAGCAACCTTCACTTTCGCGTTCAGCTCCACGAACAGGTTGATGTCCGTATCGAGCTTGTCCTGCGCCCTTTCAAGGAGCCCGGTGTCTTTATTCAGGTCATGGAGCGCCTCAATGACCTTCGAGATGCGCATTGAAAAATTCTGCGCCTTGTTTATCAGCGCTTCGAGGCGCGCACTTATTTCAACGCCGATGCGCTTCTTTATGAGGAACCTGTGCTCCTGCCAGTACTCCTTGATTTCCTTTGACACTTGAACAAGTTCGGATGCGGTTATGTTCTCGTCCTGCAGCTTCACCTGCTCCTGCAAAAAGAACTCGATGGCCGCATTGACATCCACGGTTGCAATCCCGTTCTGCTGCAGAGACTGGAGATTCTTCAGGGCGGCATCCACCTGGTTCAGGAGCGCGATTCTCGAGCGAACCCTGAGGCCCTCGCGGAGCCCGTTCCTGTCATTTGGCTTTGCGTTGCGGAGCTTTTCCCTTGCCTCGACGAACGCATCAACTGAAACAGCCGCCTTTGCCTTCGCCTCAAGGAACTTCTCCCTCAGTTCCTTTGCTTTCTCCATCCTGTTCTCAAAATTTTCCTTCGCGGTTTCAACCCTTTCCTTTATTTTCTCCCGAATGTTTTCACCGCGCCCGGAATTATCGTCGCCGGACTCATCCTCAATCTCGGTTTCGTTCTCCGAATTTACCTTCACCTTTAGGGCATTGCCTGTATTGGCATTAATGCCTGTTTCTGTCCCTGAATTGATTTCCAGTGCGGAGCCATCGCTTCCCCTGCCGGAAAAAGCAAACACCGACAAAACAAGGAGAAACGCAACAACTGCCGGAAAAACAATTTTTCCGTTATTTTCACTCATATGCATTTCACCTCCAATGCAAAAATCACTTCCGGCAAAAGCAATCCGCCCCAAAAGCGAGAACGCCTTGCCGATTCACTGAAAGACATTCGCAAACGAACTTTAAAACCATTCTTTAGGGCAACAAAAAAAAGAAGCTTTATTCAGGCTCCTTTCAGCCATTAAAGCTTTATCCGCTGCCTTGACACTTTAGCAACTAATTAAAAGAGTTTCTTCCGGAATATGAAATATGAATCCGAAATATTTCCTTGCTTTTCTGATTTTCATTTCCGCAATCCCTTCGTTTGCCGGCGCCGCACAAATCTCGGGAACCATATTCGAGTGGTACACCTTGGAGCCCATGCAGAACGCCATTGTAGAAATAAATTCGGTGCCACAGCAGACCTTTGTCGCAACAGACGGAATTTACTCTTTCAGCGTTCCTGACGGAAATTATACGCTTATAGCAAAGTACTTCGAGGACAACCGCTTAAAGTATGAGGACACCGAGAACGTGCTTGTGAATGCCGACGGGAATTTCACCATCGATTTGATAATGTTCCCCACGCTTGACACGCAGGAACTGCTTTACGATGACTTCAATTATTTGAATGCGCAGGACCTTGAAAATGAAAAAAGCAAAAATTCTGATTACGGGCAGATAATTGCCGGCCTTGCACTTGTAGGCGCGGCAATACTATTGGTTTTCTTTTTCGCAAAAAAAGCCGTGAAAAAAACCACCGGCCTGGAAGTGAAAAGGATGGGCATCGAAGAGAAAAGCGAACAAATCGCAAGCGCATTCGCCGAGCCTGAAGAAAAAAAACCAGTGACACAAGAAAACACTGAAACCAAAAACGCGACCCAGCAACCCGGGCAGGAAAAAATTCAGCCGGACCTTTCCGAACTTCTCGAGAAGCTGAAAAATTATGGCGGAAGAATGACGCAAAAAGAACTGCGCGAAAAAACCGGAATCGGCGAAGCGAAACTTTCATTGATGGTCGCGGAACTCGAGAGCCTCGGCAAAGTGAAGAAAATCAAGCAAGGGCGCGGCAACATAATCGTCCTGCGAGGATAAGCGCGGGGCAAAAAATCAAGAACCCAAACAACCCCAAAAAAGCCCAAAATAAGCGTTTAAACGCCCACATCCCCAAAACTGATGGACATTCATATCCAGCAAAAGCCATATCTTTAAATACCTTTATATCCAGCAATAACTTAACGCTTTTTTTTAGTGCAATAACGCAATTTTGGAGGTTGGTATTATGGCAAATCAAATAAGTGAAACAAAGAATAAGCCAATAGGATATGTAAGTGGAGCACTATGTTTTCAAAATGTTGCAAGCATAGAAAATAGAAAAATCAAAGGAATCAAATTTCAAAACAGAACTGATTGGACAGGAGGAATGTAAATGGCACAGGACATGAATCAGCAGATGGTTTTCCTCCCCGAAGGAACCAAGAGGACAAGGGGAAGGGACGCACAGAGAATAAACATTCTGATTGCAAGGGCAGTTGCGAATGCGGTAAAGAGCACGCTCGGACCAAAGGGAATGGACAAAATGATTGTCGATGACCTTGGAGACGTAATAATCAGCAACGACGGCGCAACAATTCTGAGCGAAATGAGCATCGAGCACCCGGCCGGAAAAATGATGGTCGAGGTTGCAAAAACACAGGATGCGGAAGTCGGCGACGGCACAACAACCGCGGTAATAATCGCGGGCGGCCTGCTCGAAAAGGCGGAAAAACTTTTGAATGACGAGATACACCCTTCAATCATAATCAAGGGTTACAGGTTGGCAGCGGTAAAAGCAAAGGAACTTTACACCGACATCGCCGAAGAAATTTCAATTAAAGACAGCCAGGTAATGAGGCAGATAGCAATAACCTCAATGGCGGGAAGAAGCGCGGAAGGCGCGGACGAACTCGCGGAACTCGTCATGAAAGCAGTCATGCAGGTTGCTGTCGAAGAAGGCAACAAAGTAGTTGTTGACCTTGACAACATAAAGGTCGAAAAGAAAGTCGGCGGGAGCATAAAGGACTCACAGCTCGTTCAGGGCATAGTAATTGACAAGGAAATTGTGCACAGCGGAATGCCAAGGGTTGTTGAGAACGCAAAAATAGCTTTGGTTGACGCGGCCATGGAAATCAAGAGCCCGGAAACCGACACAAAAGTCCAAATCTCCGACCCGGAACAGCTTCAGGCTTTTTTGGACCAGGAGGAATCAATACTCAAGAAAATGGTCGAGACCGTAAAAAAGTCGGGCGCAAATGTCGTGATATGCCAGAAAGGCATTGATGACATCGCACAGCATTACCTTGCAAAGGAAGGAATAGTCGCGGTAAGGCGCGTAAAGAAATCCGACATGGACGCAATCGCAAAAGCAACGGGCGCAAAGGTCGCATCAAGAATCAAGGACCTTACTGCCGAAGACCTCGGAAAATCAAAAATTGTCCGCGAAAAGAAAGTGGCGGGAGACAACATGGTCTTCATTGAAGGATGCAAAAACCCCAAAAGCGTTTCACTCCTTGTAAGGGGAGGCTCGGAACACGTCATGGATGAGGCCGAAAGAGCAGTCCACGATGCAGTTGGCGCGGTCGCATCCGCATTGAACGACGGAAAAATCCTTTACGGCGGCGGAAGCTGCGAAGCCGAAGTGGCCTCGAAACTGCGCGACTACGCGAAAACAGTCGGGGGCAGGGAGCAACTTGCGGTAGAAGCATTCGCGGAAGCGCTGGAAATAATACCGAGAACACTCGCGGAAACCGCGGGAATGGACTCCATAGACACGCTTGTCGCGTTGAGAAGCAGGCACTCCGCAAAAGACGGAAAAACAATCGGAGTAAATGTCTACACTGCAAAGCTCGATGACATGAAAAAGAACAAGGTCATTGAGCCATTGAAAGTCAAGACACAGGCAATAACCTCAGGCTCGGAGGTCGCGGAAATGCTTTTGCGCATCGACGACATAATTGCGGGAAGCGGAAAATCAAAAGGACCGCAAATGCCGCCAGGCGGCATGGGCGGAGACATGGGAATGGACATGTAGCACAACAGTTTCGGCTGTTGGGTGCGACAGCCCCTGCTTTGCAGGAGCTTGGCTTCGCTTCCACAGCCAACTTTCTTTTTTTGAATTCTGGCAACAAATTTTGTTTGCCCTAGTTTTTTAATAACTCTCCAGAACCAATCTTTCATGGCAGTAATAATAATCGCGGGGAGGGCGCGCTCCGGAAAGGACACGGCAGCGGATTACCTCGCGGAAAAGCACGGATACGCGAAATACACATTCAGCTCCGTGCTCAAAGAAGCCCTCATAAAAAAAGGGGTTGAGCCCACAAAGGAAAATCTTCTTGAACTCGGGGACTCGCTCCGCGAAGAATTGGGAATGGATGCGGTCGCAAAACTGCTTAATGAAAAGATAAAGGAAAAGGGCAACATTGTTCTTGTGGGGCCACGCTCAATAGAGGAAATAGATTTCTTCAAAAAAAAGTTCCCGAAACTTAAAATTATAATGGTTGAGGCGCCAAAGGACAAGCGCTTCGAAAGGAGAACGCATGAGGACAGCAGCAACGAGCAAAAATTCTTTGAAAGGGATGAAAGGGACATCAAGGACAAGGGGCTGCAGAAAGTTCTTGACGCGGCAAAACTCAAAATAATTAATGACTCGGCACAGGAAAAGCTTTACGCAAAAATAGAGCAGGCACTAAAAAAATTGGGGTAGTTTTTCAAAATGCCGGAACAAAAAGTGAAGGACCTTAAGCAGGAGCAGAGAAAAGTCAATCTCCTCGTGAAGATTGAGGAAATCTCGGAAACGCGGAAAGTCACGGCAAAAACCGATTCAATGTTCCACAACGTTGCAGACGTTTTATGCGGCGACGAAACAGGATGCATCTACCTCTCCGTTTGGGACGAGCAGATAAAGGAACTCAAAAAATGGAATTATTACTCACTCGAGAATGCCTATACCGCCGTTTACAGGGGCTCGCTCCGTTTAAACCTCGGCAAATACGGAAAAATCAGGGAAGCACAGGCCGGCTTTGAGGTTGACACCTCGAACAACATTAGCCTCAAGGAACTCGAAGAATAGGCAAACTTTCATGCGAGCCGAAGGCTCGCCAGGGCCCTGCAAAGCAGGATCCCTCGCACCCAACATTCCGTCGTGCCCTTCCGACCGAAGGTTCCCGAAAGGGAAGGCACTTCTCGGACGAAACTGTCGTTGTTAAACCTTTTAAAACCTAATTCAGCCCTCTTATATAATTCATTAAGAAGCCGAACTGCGTAACCGTTGCGAAGCAAGGCCTGTCGAGTCCCCTAAGTGGACGAAGACAGGGCACCCTACCGCCGCGGGTTTGCGGCGAGGGCGTATAGCTCAGCCTGGTCAGAGCATTGGTCTTATACACCAAGGGTCGACGGTTCGAATCCGTCTACGCCCACCTTTTTCTTTCTCTTTGCAAGAGAAAGGAAACCGGGCAGAAAGCGGTTCTGCACGGCCTCGTACCCTTCGGGCACAAGGAAGCTGGACCAAAAAGAAAGAGTGCAAGAGAAAAATGAGAAAGAAAAGTGTAAGAACAAGAAAAGCGCAGAAGTTGGTTTGAATGGAAAAGCTCGAAGAATACACCCTCGCAAAAGAGGAAGAAGTGCGGAAATTCTGGGAAAAGAACTCCATCGCGAAAAAAGCCAGGAAAGGGAAGGCAAAAGCGAAAGGCTTCTACATGATGGATGGCCCCCCATACGCGTCAGGGCACATACACATCGGAACCGCGCTCAACAAAATAGTGAAAGACATCACCATGCGCAACAAAAGAATGCAGGGCCTTTCAGTGCTTGACCAGCCCGGCTATGACACGCATGGATTGCCGATAGAAAATAAGGTGGAAAAAAAATTGGGCTTCAAAACAAAAGCTGAAATTGAAAAATACGGCGTTGACAAATTCATCATGGAATGCAGGAACTTCGCGACAGAACACATCGGAATAATGAACCGGGAATTCGACAATTTGGGGGTCTGGATGGACTGGGAAAACCCATACCTTACACTCAACAGCGAGTATATTGAAGCAATCTGGTGGACATTCAAAAAAGCCGACGAAAAAGGCCTGCTTTATTTGGACAAGTATCCTGTGCATGTGTGCCCGCACTGCGAAACCGCGGTTGCATACAACGAGATTGAATACGTGAAACAGACCGACACATCAATCTACGTGAAATTCAAAGTAAAGGGAAAAGAAAACACTTACCTGGTTATCTGGACAACCACTCCATGGACATTGCCAAGCAACACAGGAGTAATGGCGCACCCGAAGTTCGAGTACGTCGAGGCCGGGGTTGGCACTGAAACATGGATACTCGCAAAGGAAAGGCTCCAGCAGCTCATGGACGCGGCCGAAGCCGGCTACACAATAAAAAAGGAATTCAAGGGAAAAGAACTCGAAGGGATGCAGTACGAAAATCCGCTTTCAAAAAATTTGAATATTGACTGGAATGACATTAAAAAATACCCTCCACTTGGCAAGAGCGCATTCGAAAATAAAAAAATCAAAATGGTTTCAGGAAATTTACCTCAACCAGGAGATTTAGCTTACAGAGTAATAATGAGCGAACGCTATGTAAGCATTGAAGACGGAACAGGCCTTGTGCATACAGCGCCGGGCTGCGGAAAAGAGGATTACGATGCCGGCACAAAAGCAGGATTGCCTGTTGTAAGCATAGTCGGAATCAATGGGTTGCTCGAGAAAGAAGCTGGAAAATACGCGGGCAAGAAAGCAAGGGCCGTTGATGCGGAAATAATTGAAGACCTCGCGCAGATGAATGCGCTCATTTACAGGCACAACTATACCCATGATTACCCGGTCTGCTGGCGCTGCAAAAGCCCATTGCTCATGATTTCAACCCCGCAATGGTTCTTCCGCGTAACACAAATACAAAAAAGAATGATTGAACTCAATGAAACAGTTGAGTGGTACCCTTCGTGGGGCAAGGACAGGTTCAGGAACTGGCTAGAAAATTTGGGGGACTGGCCGGTTTCAAGGCAGCGCTATTGGGGAACCCCTTTGCCCATTTGGATCTGCAATTCGTGCGGAAACAGGAAAATCATGGGTTCGGCAAAGGAACTCAAGGAACATTACAAGGGAAAAATAAAGGATCTGCACAAGCCATGGATAGATGAAGTCCAATGGGGATGCAAAAAATGCGGCAAAGGGACAATGAAAAGAATACCAGAAGTCCTTGATGTCTGGTTCGACTCGGGAGTAACAAGCTGGGGAAGCATCGGCTACCCAAGCAAAAAAGAGAAATTCGAAAAGTACTGGCCCGCGGACATAAACATCGAGGGAAAAGACCAGATAAGGGGATGGTGGAACTCACAGCTCATAACAAGCACAATCTGCTTCGATGAAAAGCCGTTCAAAGCCATTGCAATGCACGGCCTTATTCTGGATGTTGACAAGCGCGAAATGCACAAGAGCGGCGGAAACATCATTGCGCCGAAAGAAATAATCGAAAAGCACAACCGCGATTATTTGCGCTTTTACCTTGCCGAGAACTTCAAGGGAGAGGACATGGCATTTGATGTGAACGCATTCAAGGATGTGCAGAGGTTCTTCAACACCTTGTGGAACAGCTACAATTATGCGGCAACTTACCTCGAGCTTGATTTCAAAAAGCACGAAAAAATAAGTGCGGCAAAGCTGGAAACCGAGGACAAGTGGATTATAAGCAAACTGAATTTACTGGCAAAAGAAGTGAAGGAAAATTACAACTCATACAATTACCCGAAAGTGGTTTCACTCATTGAATACTTTGTGCTCGAGGAATTCAGCCGCACATACATAAAGCTCGTGCGCGAACGCGGCAAAGGAAAAATCAAAAAGGCGCTGGATGCAACCTTCAGCCACGTTCTTTATTCATTAATCAGGATGCTCGCGCCTATAACGCCGCACATTGCCGAACATTTTTACCTGCACGCGAAGCGCAAAGGAATGCAGGAATCCATACATCTTACGGAGTTGCCTGAATTCGAGAAAAAGAATTACAGCGAACCTCTTGAAAAGGAAATGGAGAAGGCGAAGCAAATCATCCAGGAATCGCTGAGCATGCGCGAACAGAACCAATTGAGGCTGCGTTGGCCACTGAAAGAGCTTGTGCTTGTAACCAAAACAGGGAAGGAAACCGGCGCCGTGAAAAAAATAATTGCGCAGGCCGCGAACGTGAAAAAATTCACCGAAGCGAAAACATCGCCAAAAGGGAATTACGCGGAAAAGCCTTTTGGGGAAGGGAAATTGCTCCTGAATATTGATGCAGACTCCGATTTGAAAGAAGAATGGGAGCTGATGGAAGTGCGCAGGCGCATACAGGATGCACGCAAGCAGCTCAAGCTCAACCCGAAAGATAAGGTCAAAATGGAGCTCGATTCAAATGATTTGAAATTCGTTTCGAAACACAAAAAAGAAATAGAGGAAAGCACGAACACAAAAATTGTTGCGGGAAAAGGTACAATGGAAAAAATCCTGGAGCGCGAGTTTTACATCAGGCTGAAGGCGGAAAAATGAAAACAAGCAAAAATAATCCACGCCTAAAGGAATTGGCGCCCCGTCAACGGAATCCCAGCGGGATTGGGTTGGTGAAAGACCTCGAAGGCGAAGGCAAAATAGATTCTGAAAGCTTCCTTCTCAACGGTTTCCAGGCAACGGAGCTGGCAAGAGCCATTGAAGAGATAAAGGAAATGAAAAAGCAGAAAGCATTCATTTTCCTGGGATTCACGGCAAATTTAATGGCAACCGGCCTTCGCGGATTGGTGAAGGAGCTCTGCAAAAAAAAGTTCGTTGACGCAATCGTAACAACCTCAGGAAGCATCGACCACGACGCAATAAGGGCATTTGATGATTACGAAATTGCCTCGTTCAATGAGGATGACGAGGCACTGCACAGGAAGGGAATCAACAGGATAGGAAACATACTGGTGAAAACAAAATCCTTTGAAAAGCTCGAAGCGAAAATGAAGCCATTCCTCGAAAAATGCTATGCGGAAAAGAAAATCTGGGGCCCTTCGGAACTCATGAAAAAACTCGGTACGGAACTGGATGAAAGCTCTTTCCTTTACTGGTGCGCAAAAAACGGCATACCTGTTTACTGCCCCGGAATAACCGATGGAGCGGCATTCGGGCTGCAACTTTACTTCTTCAAGCAGAAGCGCAAAGATTTTGCAATAGACGTTACAGCCGATTTGAAGCCAATGGCTGACGCGGCCCTGAACGCGGAGAAAACCGGCGCAATAATCCTCGGCGGCGGAATAACAAAGCACCACATTATAGGAGTGAACATTCTGCGCAATGGGCTTGATTACGCGGTTTACGTTTCAACCGCGCAGGAATTCGACGGCTCCTTGAGCGGGGCAAAGCCAAAGGAAGCGAAGAGCTGGGGAAAGCTAAAGGAAAAGGGAAAAAGCGTGCACGTGAACTGCGACGCCACAATAGCGTTCCCGATAATATTTTATTCACTGAAAGACAATGGATTGCTATGATAGAGCTGATTATCCTTTTCATCATCGCGGGAATTCTCGTAAAAACAGCGGATGACCTCGCGGATGAAACAGGCGAATTTGCTTTGGGCATTGTCATTGGCGCGGTGTACGGCCTGATTTTCGCTTTCCTCATGACCGAAAGCATGGTTGCCGCAACCGTATTATCCGGACTCATTCTCGGCAACGTGCTCGCAAAAAAATTCGATTCCACGCCGCACATGGTCGCGCTCGCAACAATCATAATTGCCGTGATGTTCTATGGGAACTTTTCCACGGTTCCATGGGCAATGGGGGTTTTCCTTGCGGCTGCGTTCGCGGACGAAAAGCTGCACGATGCAATCACAAAAGGAAAGCGCGCGGCAACAAACAAATTTGCTGCATTTATCGGGGAAAACAGGCTTTTGGCAGAGTTTGCTGGAATAATGGTGGCGGTAGCGCTTTGGGAACCGCTTTACTTTGCCGCGGTTTTGTTCACCGATTTGGGTTACCACATGGCAGCGTTTGCGTCAAAAAAAGCCAGGGAATAAAAGAAGTTTTGTCCACTTAACCGAAGATGCGGAAAGCCGCAACGGCAACGATTACAACCACGGAAAAAACCACGACAAATTCCGGGCTGATTTTCGGGCCACCGCTGTCGGTGTCGAAAAAGCGCATTATTCCGATTGCGGAGCTCGGCCCAGAACTATCGCTTGAATTTCTTGTAAACTTCACTTGGATACCCAACATTATTCTCAGGGAAAAGAATTTTAACCTGCATTGGTAGGGCGCACCCTTCGGCAGTGCAGTTCTTACCATCGAGCCCAAGCGACCTTGTACCCATGGGCAATCGAGGCATTGCAAAGCCCGAGGTTTGCAATGAGATAGTACACCGTACCGCCGGCGGTTTCCGGCGCGAAACTGTTGTTGATGAAAACATTTATATACAAAAATGACTTATTAGTGGCATTGAACATTAAATATATAAAGAAAATCAACAGGAAATAGTATTAACAGGTTAATTGAAGAAGGTGAAAAACGGATGTATCCTGAAGGCAATGATGCGGGCGGTTTACCCCCTGCAGACGATTTCAATGAACCCTTGGGCTCAAAAATAGGGACCCATTTGGAGGGCTTGATTCCACTTATTCTCATACTCATCATAGGATTTTTCCTTGCGGTAAGGTTTGACGTGATTAACACACAAACCCCTGTTCTCGGAACAGTTGTTGACGTTTTCAGCATTGGCGAAGGCAAAACCAAGATGCTCGTCGTGGGGAGCACGAGCCAGGAAGTGATAGACATCCTGAACGACAACCGCGACATAATTGATTACGATTTGAAGGACACCTTTACATTGGAAAGGAACCCGACGGAACAGCTCGCGAACTACAAAATAGTGATGCTTGACCAGAGCCAGGAAGCCAACAAAGAGGTTTCCAAGAAGCTCGGGGAAGGAATAGAAAAGTTCGTGAAGAACGGCGGAAGGCTCATAATTGTTGCCGACTCAGGAATAAGAAGGCCTGACACATTTGACGTCATAGGCTGGCGGAACACTTTCGGAGACGTTGTACCTGTTGACTGCGACCGCATAATCAACGACCAGCCGACATGCACGAACCGCCTCCTTGTAAGGGGAAAGCTCTTCCGCGAGGATGAAGACAGCCAGATCCTCAAAGGAATAGACATTTTCCCGGCAGACCCGAACCTCAACGCGACATTCGAAGTGTTTGATGTCGGAGTCAGCGGACGCGAACTCGCTTATATCCAGAGCTCCGGAATAGACAAGAAAACCTACCCCGCAATCGTGGAGAAAAACCTTGTCATAGGAAAGAGCATATACTTCAACTACAACCCCGGAATAACAAGGGGAATATTCGAATCAACGCTCGATTACCTGAGATGATAAAATCAACATTTAATGCAACAAAAAAAGCCAGGAACGAATTTGTTCTTGGCGCTGTTTCTTTTTTTATTTTTCACCAGTAATTTGCAGAGCGCCGAGCATTAACAAAAACGCTATTTCTTTAAGCTCAAAAGCAGCATATTATCATAAGCCCCGCTAAAAGGCAGAGGAGGCGCGCGCATGAACGAGGAGAACGTGGTTTTCATAGGCAAGAAAAGCACCATGGTTTATGTCATGGCCGTGATAATGCGGATGAACAGGGGCGCAAAGGAAATCACTTTGAAGGCCCGCGGAAAAGCAATCTCGAGGGCAGTCGATGTGGCCGAAATCGTGAAGAACAGGCTTCCCAATGAAGTGAAAATCGGGGACATCAACATTTACACCGAGCATATAAAGGCGGACGAGGAAAACGACCTCAAGGTTTCGGCAATAGAAATACCCCTCAAAAAATAGCATTATTTACAAGTTAAAGCCCCAATACTGGCATGGCAGAGCCGAACCAGAATGTGAAGCAGGCGTTTGAAAACGCGAGCAAAAAATTCTCCTTCCGGGGCATAGAGCTATGCAACGCCTTTGAGCTGCCCGAACTCACGATAATCGCGTGCAGCGGCAAAATAGGGCAGCTTATCGGGAAAAAAGGGACCGTAATAGCCGAGCTCAGCAGGGCACTCAACAAAAAAATAAGGGTTGTAGAACACTCGGCAAACGCAAAAAAAGTTGTTTCCGATTTGATAGGGAACGCGCGCCTCGTCGGAGTCAACGAAGTTTTTTCGCCCATTGAAAAAAGCATTAATGTGTTCGTGAACCGCAATGACCGCGAGAAGCTGGTTGCAAAGCCCGAGGCACTTGAAAAGGCGGCGGAAGAAATACTGCAGGTGCGCACACGCTTTGAATTCGTGTAAAAAACCCGAAAACTAGGCTGTTCCCCGAGACCCCGCAATACCATTAAATACGCCAAATGGATACTACTAAGAGCAAAAACAGTTTTGTGTGGGCGCTGTTAATCGAACGACGCCGTGAATTCCGCTTGCACTGCGGAAGAAGCGCAAAAAAAAGCTTTAAACTAAAAACAACGCGCGAAAAGCCGCATTCGAATTCTAATTACGAAAAGTATTTATATATCATGAAACTATCATGATAGTACATGAACGATCATGATATTTCCAAGAGCGTCATGAGGGAAAAGGAACTCCTTGACAAGATTTCCCCTAAATTCGCGGAACTGAATGCGGATTTGGACCAGATAATGGAGCAATCCGAAAACCCCAAGGTTCTCGCAGCCCTAATGTACAGATTGACCCAGGAAAGACAAAAAACCAATGAGCTATTGGAAGGAATCAACGACAAGTTCGACAAAATAATGTTCAGCGTCAAGACAGGTACTACCGAAAACAATGCCCAGGCGCAAGGATTCCAGCAGTCTTCCAATAACAGGTTCGAGGTCCTTCCTGAGCAGGACCAAAGCATACTCAAAATCATTGAGGAACGCGGAGGCGCAAGCGCAAAGGACATACAGGCAATGCTGAACTACAAAGGCCTCAACGCGGCCTGCCAAAGGCTGAACAGGCTGTACCGCGACGGCCACGTGAAAAAACTCCAATCCGGAAGGAAGGTATTATACTTAGCGAAGAGCTAGGACCAAGGGAAAGGAGGGGTTATTAGGCTTCTCATTCTAACCCCCACCAAAGGGCCGAAATAGCCTCCTCTCCCCTTACTCCCCACACTTTTTTCTTTTCGTTGACACGAAAAGAAAAACCTGTACTAAAAAGAAAAGTGTCAAAATTCACCAATTCTTAAATACCAGAAAAACATCTTTGTTGCATGGCACTTGATTTGAGCGACAAGTCCTCGGTAATAGGAAGGACTCTCGACGACATCGACAGGTACGGCGACAAGGGAACCGCTTATCTGGGCAAATCACTTTTGAGCGCGGGGGAAAGGCCTGTTCTTGGAAGAAAAGTCCTCATGGACATCGCAAAGCCACACTTGATGCTGGTTTGCGGAAAGCGCGGCGGGGGAAAGTGCCTTGACGGGGAGACACTCATAACCCTTGCAGACGGTTCGCTAGCAAAAATAAAGGATTTGGAGCATGACAACAGGAACGTAATGTCGCTTTCACAGGATTACAAAATAAAAGATGCAAAGAAAAGCGAATTCTTCAAAAGACCCGTAAATAAGATGCTTGAAGTGGAACTGCGAAGCGGAAAAAAAATACGCCTGACCCCTGAGCACCCGTTGCTTACAATAGACGGATGGAAACCTGCCGAAGAACTGCCTGCAGGAAGCAGGATAGCTACACCGCGCGAAATACAGGTATTCGGCAATGAATTTTTGAAAGAATGCGAAATCAAGCTGCTCGCGTATCTGATAGCAGAAGGCCACACCGCACGCAAAGCCGTTTGGTTCAGCAATTCTGACAAAAAAATAATAACTGAATTCAAACTCGCAGTAAAAGAATTTGATGAAAAACTCACGATAAAGCTTTCCGAAAAAAACAACTGGCGCGTTGTTTGCGAAAAACCGGAACAAAAAATAATAAAAGCAGTGCGCAAAAACGGCAAGTTCGCAAAAGGAACAATTTTCGAGCCCGTGAACACGCTGCGCACCTACCTCAAACAAACAGGCATTTATGATTTGCTTTCACACGACAAGTTTATCCCGGAAAAAGTAATCAAACTGCCGAAGCAGAAACTCTCACTTTTCCTCAACAGGCTCTTTAGCTGCGACGGCAGCATTTACTTCGAATCAAACAGGCACAGGCTGAGCTATGCAAGCGTTTCTGAAAAACTCGCAAGGCAGGTTCATCACTTGCTCCTCAGGTTTGGAATAATGTCAAAACTCAGGAAAAAGAAAAACAAGTTAAACGGAAAAATATTCGACTCTTTTGAGCTGGTTGTTGAAGGCAAAAACATTTCAAAATTCCTCACTGAAATAGGGTTCTATGGCGAAAAGGAGACAAAACAGGAAAAAGCGCTCAAAGAACTGCGGGCAGTAAAACGAAATCCAAACATCGACACTATACCAGTTGAAATCTGGCAGCAATACAAGCCGCAGAAAACATGGGCAGAAATCGGAAGAAACGCAGGTTATTTGCATCCAAAAGCAATGAGGGAAAGCATGTTTTATGCGCCTTCAAGGCAAAAACTCTTCCAAATAGCAAGAGCAGATGGAAACAAGGCCATAGAACAACTGGCAACAAGCGACATTTTCTGGGATGAAATAAAAACGATAAAAGAACTGAACGGCGAGTTCGAGGTTTACGACATCAGCGTGCCCGAAAACCACAACTTTGTCGCAAATGATATCATAGTCCACAATTCCTACACAATGGCGGTAATCATAGAGGAGTTCGCGCGCCAGCCCGCGGAAATAAGGAGAAGGCTCAGCGTCATTGTAATTGATACAGTGGGAATATTCTGGACACTCAAGATCCCTGACAAGCAGAACCTGCAGGAACTCGATAAATGGGATTTGAAGCCCGACAAGACGGATGTTCGCGTCCTTGTACCGCAGGGAAAACTCGATTTTTACAAAAAGAAGGGACTGCCGATTGACGGGGCATTCACCATCCGCGTTTCCGAGCTCGAAACACAGGAATGGATGAGCCTCTTCAAAATAAGCTGGAAGGACGCGGAAGGGGTACTGCTTTCAAGGGTAGTTGAAAATGTAAAGGAAAAAATGGGAACCGCCTTTGGCCTTGAGGAACTTGCCGCGGCTGCGCGGAACGACAAGGAATCGGACAAACTCACGCGCGACATTCTCACAGGCAGGTTTGCAGCCGCAAAAACATGGGGAGTGTTCGAAAAAGAAGGAACCAAAATAAGGGACATTGCAAAGCCCGCGACAATAACGGTGATTGATGTTTCCGCCTACAGGCAGGCCGCGGGAATGGAAGGAACAAGGGATATCATTGTGGGCTTGCTGGGCAAAAAACTTTTCGAGGAGAGGATGCTATTCCGCAAAGAAGAGGAAATACGCCTGGTAAAAGGGCTCACACGCGAATCAGAACTCCCGATAATATGGCTGATGATTGATGAAGCCCACATGTTCATGCCAAAGGATGAAGACAGCATAGCGCTCAATGTTTTACTCGAGTGGATTCGAGTAGGAAGGCAGCCCGGGCTCTCATTGCTTTTGGCTACGCAGAGGCCGAACAAGCTCCATCCAGACGCGATAAGCCAATGTGACTTGTTCATTTCGCACAGAATGACAGCACAAGAGGATATCCAGGCGGTTTCGCAGCTCCGGCCGAGCTATATGCACCAGGATTTTGACAAGTATTATGAGGAGATGCCGCGCTCAAAAGGATACGCGATTGTTTTGGATGACCAGAGCGAGAAACTCTGGCTCATAAAAGTCAGGCCGCGCTATTCTTGGGACGGCGGAACAACGGCAACAGTTTTCAAGGACTAGCTCCGCGAGCAAACTCCTTCAAAGTGTTATAGTTCACCCCCAACGGAACAAGGTTTTCCCGCCAAAATTGTTTAAGGGTTTATTTCCAACAACATTCTTGAAAAAAATGGTTTGGCCCTTGCCTTCAAACACCACTCTTTCGCCCATTTATAGCAGACCAACAAAGTAATTCGACAATATTTCCAGGTCTGCTATCTAGCAAACCGCGCCATGTGCCGAAAAACTTTCGCGGTTTGCTATAATGAAAAATGGATTCTGCAAATAAATTAGCTTTTAGAGGGCACATTGCCGGTGCCAAAAGTGGGGGAGGCAGGATTCGAACCTGCGACTTCAACCATGTGAAGGTTGCGTCATAACCGGGCTAGACCACTCCCCCAATCAATTGGGTTAACTACACGCCCCTGCCGCAAACGCGGAAAAACCTACATATAGTATAGGGGAACCTTTAAATAATTTGAACAAACGCCAGCCTCGCATTCGGAGCCTGAAAAAGCGAAACTTATTATAGAAACTAGAGGCTAATAGAATCAACAAACATTGGAGGTGAAAAATTTGGACAAACTTGACGTCAAGGCAGCGGCAATTTCCGGAGCGGTAGCATCAGGGGTTTTGCACGCACTTTCAGGAATATTGTTCCTCGGGGCGCCGCAAATGTACACAGGGATGTGGCAAATGATGATGTACAATACAGTCCAGTACGGCATGGGCTCGTTCGGGGCCACGAACTGGCTCGGCTCGATAGTTACTGGCGCAATAATCGGCGCAGTAATCGGCTATCTTGTTGCAGTATCATACAACTGGGCAACGAAGAAATAAACCCATTTTGCGGGCCAATGCAAAGCCCGCGCATTATTTTTATGCACTGCAATCAACAAATTGTTTATTAGAAGGCTGTTGGAATGGTTAAAGGAAAAAAGCTCAATGGAAAAAGTGTGTTCCAATGCAGCGTGTGCGGATTATAGCAGACCAATAAAATAATTCGGTAAAGTCTCATGGTCTGCTACCTTGCAG
>AQRS01000020.1 GCA_000402355.1 Candidatus Iainarchaeum andersonii SCGC AAA011-E11 | reverse complement strand
CTCTTTCAAGTTATGGCTGCGTTGCCTGGAAATAATGAAAACAGGGGCTCATGTGACAAAAGAGGGGTTTCTTGAGATATGCGAATTAAGAAGCCAGATGAACCGCAGGCTTTACAAAAACGTGAGAACAACCGAGAACATCAAACAAATCCCGGAGTTTACTCCGGAACACATCGAAGCTCATGCTGGACAGGCTAAACTTATACATAACTCAAATCCGGAGTTTCTCGAGAAATGGTACGAGAAAAAGCAAGGCAACCACATTAGTGCTAAAAGTAGCGCAAACAAGTCGCAAATGCCTCAAAACCCGTCAAACACCCCGTAGGTTCCGGTATTCCCATTCCTATTAGAATTATACTGCAAGATTTACCACACCAAAACCGGCACAACCTATCTTATACTGCAGAATTACGGAGGGACTTTGGAACAAATTGAACATTTTTGGGCACAAAATCCCAAGGGAACGGAGCAGGGGTTTTGAAGGTGGCTCAGAAGGGCGTTTCAGCTAGGGCCTAGTTATGTAGAAGATAGATTGGTTTATGCCTTGGAAACCCTGATTTTATCGTCGTGCCTGACTTCGCGGAGATGGCTCAGGACTCCTTTGACGTTCTCGACCGTTGCGAACACACTCACGGCAGAAGCCGGCACAGGTTTGGAACCTTTAGAGAGCGGAGTGGGCCCGAAAAAAATGGCTATGGCGGAACCAGGGGGCCAGAAAGCAATATCACCGATGCCCACATCCTTGGTCTCAGACTCGCTTGGCATATTCCAATCCGTCGAAAAATACACTTCCTCGCCCCACCTTTCAGCATACCCCTCAAAAGGCAGATTTTCGGCTATTTTTTGAATGGTTTTAGGGTTTTTGGAATAAAGCAGCTTGGCGGTAAAACTGAAACGCGGGAAAGAGAACTTGAGCCTGGTGATTTTGACTGGTTTCGGCGGCATACAGAGGCAGAATAGAGGCGAAGCAGTTAAAACAAATATTGGTTATGTAGCGAGAGGATACATAACAAAGTTTGTTTCTAAAAATGCTACGATTGTTTTCTAGGCCTGGCTTTTGGCGGCACTTCAAATAAACCGGGATTTTTTCTTCGCCTCTCGATTGCCGGCCTCTCATTAACCTTGTTTGGTTTCGGAATTTTGAGAACATTAGGTCCGCGATGGCCGGGCAGCCTTATTGCCCTTTCATACATTCTGGCACGCGCCTCTCCGCGCTGGACAAGCCTTGTTCCTTTGTTCCAGAGGGAATTGCTTGCTTTGCGTGCCCCGATAGCATCAGCCAGATTGGCAGCACCCCTGATTGTTCTGCCTGCCGCCCTCATTCCAGCTCCTTGAGCTGCCTGAAGCTGCACTCTGCTTCCGCGCAGGAACCATGAATTTTTTAGAGACCTTGCGCTTCTGTTAACCGGTTTTCTCGGAGCCAAAATAAATCACCTAGCATTAATTTCAACCGCTTGAACGAATATTAAGCTTTGCCTCACCCGTGTTATGTAGCTTAATTCGGGTTTGGGGTTTTTTGCACCGCGTTTTTTTCGCGTTCTTTTTTGTGCATCGTGTAATCCGCGCCGGTTTTGAGGAGCATGAATAGCACGAGCGCGGCTTTTTCCGCGAATTCCGGAATGATTCCAAAAAATAATCCGCCTAATATTATTGTGATGTGCATGGGGATTATCCTGGCATATGGCGCTCCAAATGCTGCGCTCATTGTTTCGCGCTCATTTTTTATGAAGTAGTTCCGGATGAAGGAGTAGCCGTGCGCAATGAAGAAGGTTATTCCCATGAATGCTATTCCTGTTGCGTCAGGCGGAGTGATTTGTACGGGGAAAAATTCTTGCGAGAAAACCCAGAGGAAAACCAGGTAGGCGAAGTGAAATCCGCCGTAATGCAGCGCGAAAAAGCAGGCGGAAAAAATTCTTGCGATTATGCCGAAAAGTTTTTTGAGCCGGCTTTCGCCTTTAATGAGTTCGTCAACGGTTGGCGGAATTATTTCGCGGGAAAAAAGTATTTTGAAGAACGCGAAGAAGCCTATGGTTATGCTCTGGAGCCAGTAACCCCACATTATTGTGAGCAGGCCCCAGTTGAAAATGAGCGCTGCAATTATTGTGGCGATGTTGGTTGCTATGAGGAAGAGCGCAGATGAATCATTTTCCCGGAACGGGTTTTTGAGCAGGTTCATTAATGGGTTATTGCTTTGAGGAATAAATTTGTTTGTGCGTAGCCTGAAGGAGCGCCGGACAGTTTTTTTTCAGGAAAAATTGAATGCCGTGTTTTTCCGGGGTCGGCTTTCGGCAAAACAGTTAAGTTTTTTATTTAGGGGGCCCTTATTTGCATGGTTCGGTTTTTGTGGTTTCTGCATTTCGGGGGCAAGGAGGTCTGGAGTATCTTTTGCTTATAGGCGGGGCTTTGCTTGTTGTCGTGTTTGCGATTTTTTTTTACTTCGGATTGAACCAGTCTTCAACGCAGGGTGTTGAGTCGTCTGTATGCCGTTATGGGCAGCTTGTCGGCGGCACGGATTCAAGTTGCATTGCGTGTTCTGCTGAAATTCCGTGCCTTGGCTCGGAGAGTTGTGTGGGTGGGTTTTGCTGCATGGTTGCGTGTTTTTCGGATGCCGAATGTTCTGATGGTAATTTGGAAACCGTTGATTCGTGCATGAATGCGGGCGCATGCAATTCTCGCTGTACGCATACCCCATTGCCTGATGAAGGCGGCGGAGGCGGGATAGACCCCGGGCTAAATGATGGCGGCGGGTCTCTTGGTTGTGATGATATTGAACAGTTTTTTGGCCGGTGCCTTGCTGATATTTGTGATGAGCAAACCGGCAATGCGTGGCAGTGTTCGATTGCGCAGGAATGTTACAGAATGAGAATTCACACACAGAACCTTGGGGATGATTGGCATCTTGCGTGCGGCGGAGATGGCAGCGGAGGCGACTCTGGCGGAAGCGGGGGCAACGGCGGAAATACGGACAATAACGGAACATTGCCTCCGGACAACAACAGAACTATTCCGGACACGAACAATACTGTTCCTCCGCAGGGGCAGCAGGACGTGATTGCGGGCTTGGAGGCTTACGGGAATTTTATTTCCGGCGGCGTTACCCTGGAACTCAAGACTTTGAACAACAAGGAAACAGCGAAATTGTTTGTGGGGGCGAGCGGCTCGGGTTCGTACAAGGAAGCCACTCCTTTCGTGAGGTTTGATGCTTCGCATTTGGCTTCGAGCCTTTTCAATCTCAATGGGAACACGAATTATGATGTGAAGGCGCAGGTGTTCGATGCGAACGGGAATTTCTTGGATGAGGAAACAGCTTCCTTGAAAACAAAACCGGGGTGGGACCTTCCGAATGCGCAACGAACTGTTGTTGTTTCGAATGATGCGGAGCTCGCTTCGGCTTTGAACGGTTTGCAGGCGGGGGGCAGGGTTTTGTTGAGGCCGGGAACCTATAATGGTTTTTCTGTTTCTGGAAAAGTGTTTTCAAGCGCCGGAAGGGCTGTCATAATGAGTTACGATTTGCTTGACCGCGCACTCATAAAGGGAAACGTTAATGTGAGCAGGTCTTCTTACATTACGATTTACGGTTTGAATGTGGAGTCAGCCGGGCCTGTAAGTATACGCGGGAGCAATTACATCGAGATTGTCGGCAACAGGTTAACGGATTATGCTGGCGCTCCTGAAGGCGAGGCAATAGTTTACATTACGCATTCTGATGAATCTCCGCTTGGCGTTAGGGTGGGCGGCAACCTTGTCATGGGCAATTTGATTGCGGATTTGGACCACGGGCCTTTCCTTAATGTGGCTGGCGCCGAGAGGCAGACGTATTATGGGATAAAGCAGAACTACACTGTCGGCGGTTACACTACTTTTAGGGATAATTTGATTACCGGCGTTGCCGACGGAATTGCTCCCGGCGGAGACGAGGGAATGTCGCCTCTGGTTGGCTTGAAGGATGACGATGTCCTGAATACTTGGCCGAACCGCGAAATGGACATTTATGACAACATCATTCACACGGTTTCCGATGACGCAATTGAAATGGATGGGCACACGACCAATGCAAGGATCTTCGATAATTTGATTGCGAACGCGGTTAATCCCATGACTTTCGCGCCGGCTTATCCCGGGCCTTATTTTGCGGTGCGCAACCACGCGAATGCGTACATTGAAAGCGCTGTCAAGCTGAACACGAATGTTGACGGCGAAACAAGGAACGTGCTTTATTTCCACAATTCTTTCAAGAAGGGAACCAGCGATTGGTGGACCAACTCCGCGATATATTTCGATATTGCGGCGCGGAACCGCGAGGTCACTTTGAGGTCCAATATCATTGAGGCGATTGGCGATGACCAGCTTATTGGTGCCTGGACCCCTACCAATGCTCCGTGCGACCGCTATCACATGAACCATGATTATGACAATGATTTGTGGTGGACTCCGCGCACAACAAATATTTTGAGATGGGCGTATGCCGGAGAGCAGAGCATGCAGTGCTTTAACACTTTCGCGCAGTTCCAGGCATGGACTGCGCGCCCAACAACTCCAACAGACAGGCTTTGGTCAAGGTGCAGCGTAGCTCCCCCGACCAATCCGCCACTGCGGTTCGATTGCCCCGACCAGAGAATTATTCCGCAGGAGCCAAATGGTTTCTTCGCCGAACCGCAGATGAGTGAAATTCCGGTTCCCGGTTTTCCCGCAGGCTCGGGTGTCGCATTCATGGTCCCTGATTCCGGGAGCCCCGCTGTAAACGCTGGAATCGCAATGCCCGGAATTACGGATTCTTTTTCGGGCAGCGCTCCGGACATAGGCGCGTTTGAAAGGGGCCTTGATTCACAGGCACCTTCGGTGCCCTCACTGCTCGAGGCCAAGGCGGTTGCTTCGACAAGGGTTGCGCTGAAGTGGGGCGCTTCTATTGACAACCAGCGCGTGCTTGGTTATGTTGTTTACAGGAATGGTTCCGCAATCGGTTTTTCGACGGGCACTTATTTCCTTGACACCGGGCTCGGCGGAGGCTCTGATGTTTCGTACACAGTTTCGGCTTATGACGTTTACGGGAATGAATCGGCAAAATCTTCAAGCGCGAATGAATCAACACCTGCAAATACTTCGCCTACACTCGCCCCTATAGGGAACCAGGGCATTTATGAGGGCCAGACTCTTAATATGCAGCTTTCCGCTTCTGACCCTGACATTGACGACAAATTAACTTACTCGGTTTCTGGTGCACCTTCAGGGTCTTCGTTTGACGTGAATTCAGGATTGTTTTCGTGGACTCCTTCAACTACCTCTGCAGGAACGTATCCAATGGCATTTTCGGTTGCTGATTCGAGCGGTGGAACCGATTCGGAACAGATTACTGCTGCTGTTTTGGCGGTTGATGAGTCCAAGCTTGTGAAGGTGAAATTGCAGTACGGCCAGCCTGTGCCTGAGTGGGGCATAGCGGATTACACGGGCATGAAGGACGCCAGCCTTAATTCCGATTATGCGAACGCGGGTTATTATGAGCGCGGTTCCGCAGATGCAATGGGTTACAGGCATCTTGCGGATGCGGGAATCTACTGGTTTGATGTTTCAAATCTTCCCGCGAACGCAAAGGTGATTGACGCTCATTTGCAGCTTTCTTCGGTTTCCGCGTCCTTTGACGAGGCTGGCAGCCTCCCGATTTTCCTCGCGCAGACGCTTCCCCCTAATGATTCAATCACGTGGGTTGAGGGTTCCGGGACAGGGTATTATGACCAGTACGGCGGAACCTCGTGGCTCAAGAAGGATAATGTTTCAGGTTCACAGCCGCGATATCCGTGGTCAAACCTTGCCGGGGAATTCGGGACCGGGGATCTTGCCTCAACCTATTCGGGAGCCGCGGTTGCGCAGATGCGTCTTGAAAAGCCTGTTGGGGATTACAATTCCGGCAACCTCGCTGCCGCAATCCAGCAGATAATCGGCGCGGGCAACAGGTATGAGGGCTTTGTGATTGAGAGGCGCGCGGCCTCTGGTTCGGTGCGCAAGGATGCGATGGCGGCAAAGGAATTTTCCGACATCACAAAGAGGCCGGCGCTTTACATAGCCTACGAGGGCCCTTGAAAAGGCGGGAACTGAATTTCAGCGCCTGAGGAAATCCATTATTTTCTGGGTTAGTTCTGGTTTTGCCGCGAGCATGCTCACGCCGTGGCCCGCGTTTTCAAGCAGGATTAAGGACGAGTTTTTTCCTATGAGGCGCACCAGCATCTGCGAGCTCTCTGCACTGTACTGGTCCTCCGAGGACGCGATTATGAGGCAGGGCTTTTTGATTTTTGAAGCGATTGATTCGGCGTCTATTCCGAAGTAGTTCAGGCCGGGGCTGAGGGCAACGGCTTTTTTTGCGCTTCCTGAAGCAAGTTCGTTCAGCGCGAGGTTTGCGCCGATGGAAGAACCAATGACAAAAATTTCGGTTTTCCAGTTTTCCTGCAGGAATTTTTTCGCGGCATTGATGTCATTCATCATTGCGGGCCAGTAATCATTTTCGGAAAAATTCTGGTAATTGAGTGCAATGGTTTTTCCGGTGCGCGCATCCTTTTTGGAAACGCTTTCCCCGTAGCCGCGCAGGTCTATTGCGAGCGAGGNAAAATTGTTTGCGTTGATCTCTTGCGCGAATTTTTGCCACGATTCTTTTGACATCCTGTTCTGGTGGAGCAGAAGCACGGCCTTTTCCCCGGCGCATTCGAAATAGTTCGCCTTTATTTCCACTCCGTCTTTTGCCGCAAACGAGACTTTTCGCATTCCAAGCACCTGCATAAAAAAATCGGCCTGTGAATTCCGTAAAATATTATGCTTTTGGGGCCACCGCCTTTTTGTCGAGCGCGTGGTTCATGAGGTGGTTCTTCATGTTAAAGCCCTGGACGGTCGCGCCGCATTCCCTGCATTTTTCCTTTTTGATGTTCATGTTTTCACGTAATGACATCCTCCCACGGCTAAGCTGCGGGTTTCCCGACATTTAATATGGATGTCTTCTCCGTCAACTGAATTCCCGACAGGGAATTGGGTTGTTCACTTGAGCCCTGGCTCATCAATGTAGCCTTTGGTGTACTTTGCAGTCTTCCTGTGGAATGCCAGGGCTTCAAGGATTTCCTTTTCTTGTTTGCGGAGTGCCAAGATTTCGACCATGTTTCGTGCACCGCGGCTTCTTCTCCTTTTCGCTTTGGCGAGTTCATATGCTGTTTTTATTCTTTCGGCCCTTGCAATATCTTTCTTTCCAAGGTGCTCAAGAGCCATGCCGGAATAATGCTTTTTGGGAGAAACAACCATTGGATGCGTTGCCTGTGTGTTGACTCCCCGCATTACCCTGGAATGCCCCCTTATTTTCAGGAGCATTGGCTTAACGGTTGCGTTAAGCCTTTTTCTTATTCTTGGTCGCATCCACCATCACTCAAAGCAAAACTGTACAACAAATAGGCGAGGTTGTTTTTATTACTATAGCAAACCAATAAAGTAATTCGGTGAATTTTCATGATTTGCTATCTAGCAGACCACCATAAATGCCGAAAAACTTTCGTGGTCTGCTATAACCCAAAAATGTTATGTAGCTAATTCGCCGTTGATGAAGCGTTTTATTTATGGTTGCCTTAGGGTTAATAGTTTGATTATGGAGCCAAAAAATTTCTTGAAGGCACAGGGCGGATTCGGTGTGCCTCCTGAGGCGATTGCGGTTGTTTTGCTTGCGTTGATAATTGCGGGCGGATTTATTTTTGCGAAGAGAAAATTCTGAAGCTTGCGTTGATAATTGCAGGCGGATTTATTTCACGGGTCTATTATGAGTTCGAGGGTTTTCGTGTACTGCCTCTTCACGAAATCGTAGTTCTTGTAGTGCTCTGTCGCGCTGATTGTCATTTTGTGCGTTCCTTCGCGCAGATAGGGCTTTGGAAAAAGGTCCGCGTACTGCTCTATTCCCTTGCCCGGCTCCATGGAACCGATGCGGTTCATTATTTTTGCCTTGAAGCCCGTGCTGTCGAAAGAAAGCGCCGTGTTTGTGCTCACTTCATAGGAAACAATTTCCGTTTCCTTGCCGACGTTGGTTATTGAGAACTTGAGCTGCACGGGTTCCCGCCTTGAAAGCTTGAGCCTGAACGGGAAAAACGTTGCCTTGATTTCGAGCATTGGAACCGATAATACTTGTATTATTGAGTATTTTTAAAACAAATACAAAATCATTATGTAGCATATAGAAGGTTGTTCCCGGATTTTTAAAATCGGGGCGACCAGGAATAATTAAATAATGGAACGGGCTTCTTCTAAGTTTGTTATGCGCGCATTGTGGCCGGTTTTCACGGCGTTTTTTGTTCTTCTTTTCGGCACCGCGGGGTTTGCCGCAGTAGAGTGCAATAACGGCGTGTGCATAAACAAGATAGCCATGCAGTGGACAGCCGGAGGCACGCAGCAGGACTGCATGATTGGCCCTGGTGCCACGGACAACACGTGCAGCAACCTACAGATTAACCTTGATGCTTGTTCCGCGGCATCCCCGGGCTTTGACGTGACAGCTATTGCGGAAGTGGAGAACACTTCAGCATCGACTTTCCAGCTGCAGGGCCCGACCAACGTGGCGTTCACGATTAACTCAATGGAGGGCTTTAAAGGTTGGGGCGGGTTTGCGCTCTGGAACGATTCAACCGGGATGCGCATTTACAGGGATGACGCAATGACGGTTCCGCTCTGCGATGAGTCAGCACCCCAGCACACATGCTTTCTTGCGCCGGGCGAAAAGGCATATTACAGGATGCACAGCACTTACAGCTGCGGCGGCCTGAAGAATTTCATTCCAGGTAATGCGAAAAGCAAGATTGTATTCTCGGTCATTACTTCAGACAGCAGCGTCCTGGTGAATAAGGTAAGCGACAACGCTTTCAGGTTCAAGGGGGGAAGCGCATCGCTTACATTGCCTTCTTACAATTTCGATTCCGCCGGGCCTTCGGCCACGATGAGGTTCCAAAATGATTCGGGTAACCAGTTTGATGTTCTGGCAACTGTCGGGCAGTGGTGCAATGCGCCATGCAGATTACAGGGAACACATTGGGGCGGGGCAACGGCAACCATTCTAGCCAATTCCTCAACCGATGTGACTGTAAGCCTGCAGCAGCAAAACGGAACGGGTTGGAGCAGCACAATAGAGTGCGGTTATTGGAGTGCGTTCCTGAATGTTTTTCCTGACTTGACTCTTGGGGTGCCAGGCCAGGATACGTCATTTTCCCTCGCAACAGCTGAAAGCAACACAATTCCGGCAAGCGGCGAGTTCTGTGCGGAAACAGGGGGATTCAACGGGGTTTTTTACGACAATGGGTATTCGGTCGGCATAAACGTGAACAACATTGGCGGAGCGAGCAACATGAATTATAAGGTTGTGGTTAATGATGGAGCCCAAGAATATGAGTGGGGTTCCGGAAACATAACTGACGGAACCGGAACGTTCCAAACAACAATTTCGCTTCCGCCGGCACCCGATTCCATAAAGTATGTTCTTGCGCGTGACGGCATCATTTACCCGATTCTCGAGTTATATGACGGAACAACCTTGAAGGACCGCTTTATTTTTGCGTTCAATTTTTTCGGAATAATAGGCACCCGAAATCCGCCTTCGTCCCCGGCGTTTACCCGCGTTTCCGGTTTTGGGCTTGTGAAACAGAACTTGGGAAGTTCGGAATCGGCTGAATTTGCACTGAGGAACGTTTTCCCGGGAGGCAATGATGTTGAATTCAGGTGCACAAGCAACTGCTCCGGAATAAAGGCGGTTGCATGCGATTCGGATGCGGACAAATTGTTTGCTGCTTCGGAGTGCTCCGGGGACCTTAGTTCCGGAATTGTGTTCACGGGCGTGCAGAATTTTAGCTCCGCTGCCGTGAACTTCAAGGATGACAAGGTTCCAAAAGTCAGGGTTGAGTTTTCAAGGGGCGGGGATTATGGATTCGAGGCTATTGTGAAGCGTGCCGGCGAGCCACCACAAAACGAGCAGGTGATTGTTTCGCTGGATGTTCCTTCGGTTTTCGACGTTTTTTCCGCCACTCTTGGAAATGTTTCTGTCCAGGATGGCGCCATTGTTGCCGATGTTTCGATAAAAAAGGAAACCGCGGAAACCATTTCCCCTGATGGCGGGCAGGTCACTTGCTCTTTGCTTGATGCGGTTTCGAATTCTCCTGTTGCAGGTTTCACAGTGCAGAGCTGCGAATCCTCTTTTTCTTTCGGTGGCTCCGGCCAAAAAAGTTTCACTGCGAGGTTTTCCAAAGCAGGCGGATTTAAAGCTGGTAACTATAAAGTGGCTGTGGAGGTTGCGCAGTGGACCGGAACTGTAGGCGGAATCAGCACAGGTGCGAGTGAAACCAACCTGAACAACAATTCCGCATCAAAAATTATTACTGCGCAGAGGCAAACGCAAACCCCGGTGCCTGAAAACCCCGTCGTTATTGCCGTTGTCACCGCCATAATTGCCTTCATGCTGCTGAGGCAAAACAAATAAAAGCTGGAAAAGCCTTTTTCTTTCCTGATAACGGGTTTTTTTGTAGCGGTGTTTTGAATGGGAAGCGAGTTTCCGGAAGCAGGCCTTGTGAGGAAAACCTTTACCATAAGGAAAATGGATTTTCCGCCCGAGGTTGCGAGCACGAAGCGCTCGCTTTTGCGCTGGTTTGCGCTCAGCTTCGGCTTGATTTCAGAAAAGGAGTCGCGCTCCACAATCCTTGATGTGCTTGACGGCATTTTTTACTTCCAGCTCTCGAAAAAGTACGCGCCCACAACGCTGGAATTGCTTTCGCATTTTAAGGAATCAGGAAAAAAGATTGACGAAAAGCTGCTGCGCTACCATTTGAAAAGGCTCATTGATGTGGGCCTGCTGGAGCGCAGGAAGGGAAAACTCTCGTTTTCCGTCGCTCCGGATGCGGAAAAAATCGATGTGGTTAGGGGGTTTAGCCATAATGTTGCCTCCCCCATTCGGGAATCTGTTGAGGCCATAGGGGTTGCTTTGGAGAAGATAAGCGGCAAGTACAGGCAGCAATGAGCGGTTTTATGGGTATAGCAGACCATGGAAGTTTTTCGGCATTTATGGCGGTCTGCTAGATAGCACCTTGTGCCCAATGGGTACGAGGCCTCGTCCCCGTAGGGGGCAAGGAACCATAAAAAAATCCGCCGAATTACTTTATTGGTTTGCCATAGCATTTATTTTGGTTTTGCTCGGTGTTTTACTTATGAACGCAAAACTTTTTGACAATCCGCAGCAGAAGCTGATTTGCGTTGATTCCAAAGGCAGGGAAACGGGAAAAATCGTTGACAGGAAAACCGCGCACTCTTCTCCGGGAACAAAGCACCTCGCAATACAGGTTCTTTTGTTCAATTCCAAAAAAGAGCTCATTCTCCATGAAAGGCCCGTGAAGAAAGTCGGCGGCGGCGTCCTTGATGCCCCCACTACCCACGTGCTTCAAGGTGAAACGGAAGAGGAAGCGGCGCACCGCTGCCTGAAGGATGAGTACGGCATCACGGAAAAAATACCTGTTATTGTTCTTGGGGGATTTTCTTACGAAAAGGATTATGGCGACGGCACCTGTGAAAATGAATTCTGCCTCGCGGCTTTTGCCGCCTTTGGCGGAAAAATCAGCCACAGTTCCGAGCATGCATTGAAGATAGTGAACGAGCCGGCAAAAAAGGTCGCACTGGAAATAGGCAATGGCTCTGGGCAATACCCGGTTTGGCTCAAAGAAACCGTGAAAATCGTTTCCAATTCGAAAGACGGAAAAAAGTTTTTTGGGTGATTCCCTGATTTTATTCCGCTTTGGCGCCGCTTGCAGAAATTTCCACGCCAATAGGCACCATGCCGGCGTTTTTCCATTCCGCATTGATTTTTTCTGCCGTTTTTTTGTCGAAACAAACAGCGATGGAGCAGTCTCCTCCTCCGGCTCCGGAGAATTTTGCCACGGCGCCGAATCTTGCGGCGATTTCGCTCATTTTCCCGTGCTCCGGGATTTCGAGGCCGCTTTGGCTTTCCTCGCTCAGCCTCTGGAGCAATAGCCTGTTCGCGTCAAGGAGGAGGCAGATTTTTTTGGTGTCCCCGCTTTCAAGCGCTTCCGCCAGATTTTCAGTGATGTCCCTGATGGAATTTATTGTTTTCATGTACGCCTCAGGGTAATGCAGCCTGTAATCCTTCATTTTCTTTACAAGAATCCGCGTGGACGCGCTCCTGCCCGTGAAGCCGACACAAAGTTCGAATTCTTTCGGCAGGGAAATGTTCTTGTGCTGGAAGCCGGGCCACTTTTCCCCGGTGATTTCCACAATGGTTTTTATTGCGAGTTCCTGCTGCAGCCACTCCGCGTCAAAGCGCCTGTACATGAGTGCGCCGCCGAATGTTGAGGCCGCAATGTCGAAGCCCGAGCCGATTTTTCCCTGCGCATAATAATGCGCAATTGTAGCCAGTTTGAAGAGCTTTTCCCTGCCGGTTTCGGTTTCAATATTGATGCTATGGAGCCTGAGTATGGCGCCGATTATTGCAACAACGGCCGCGGCGGAGCTCCCGAAACCCAGCTTCATTTTTTTGCCGTTGAATTCGACAGCGCTAATGTCGCTTTTGGTTTCCAGGTCAAAGGTTCTCACGCGCAGGCCCTTCGCCTGTATGTATTTGAGCGCAGTTTCAATGGAATGTTTTGTGAAGGCAAGCCTTTCATCATCTTTCTGGAACGAAACGCTTATTCCGCGCAAAGCGTATTTAGTGTCTATTCCGAAATCTTTGAGCACAACCCTTGGCTCGGATGATTCCTTTGTAGTGGCGTAAACGCGTTTGTTGACAGCAAGCACAATGCACGGAACCCCGTTCTCGAGGACGCTCCACTCACCGGAAAGCATTAATTTTCCGGGCGCGGAAACCGTGGCGCTTTTTTGCTGCGGCTTGCTTTTGCCTTTTTTCCCGTAAAGATTTTCGAAAACTTTTATGAAGGCGGGAGAGTACTTTTCCCCTTTGGAAATTTCCATGCTTATTTGTTTTTTGGATTTGAAGTATGCGCCCTGGAACTCGGCCCTGTCTATTTCGAACGGGCCGTCGCTTTTTGCATTGAAGCACCCTGTTATGGTGTTGTGGTTTTTTTCGTCGTAAAGAATGATTTTTCCGGAAAAAATTGCTTTGGCGCTTATGCCGAGTTCCTCTTTTGTCGCCCTTGATGCGGCCTTTTCATAGGTTTCTCCTGCGGCCACGTGCTCGGCGCAGTTGCTGATGAAGCCGGGCCTCACTTCAACATTCAGTTCCCTTCTTAGGCAAAGCACTTCGCCTTTCGAGTTCTCAATCACAACGTGAACCACCCTGTGCAACAGGCCTTTTTCATGCGCTTCCCTGCGCGAAGCCGTTCCAATGACTTCGTCATTTTCGTTCACTATGTCAATAATTTCTTCGGCCATTCAGAACAATTCCCTGTCAATCAGCTTTGCGTCGCCGCCAGCCTTGCACAAAAAAGTTTTCTGGACTTCCTTCATTTCGGAGAAGCGCTTCTCGATTTTCTTGGCATCCCTTTCAAGGCAAAGAACCTTCACTTGAGGCCCGCCGTCAATCGTAAAGTAGCATTCTGTTGCTTCCTCGCGCAGTTGCATGACTTCCTTCATCAGTACTATTGTTTCCGGTTCCCAGTAAATTATGTGCGGTTCAGTGGTTATCATTGTTGAGTGCATTTTGAGCGCGTTCATTTCCGCTGTTTGCCCGAGCAGAGAGAGCTTTTTTTCAAGTATTCCGGAGCGCACTTTTTCCAAATCACTTTCAACGGTTTCGAGCCATGCCTTGTACAAAGGGGAGGTTGCGATTGTCTGCGCCATTCCCGCGCGGGATTTTATTTTCTTCTGCTTTGGCGTGAGGACATTCACTATCATGCATAGTTCCGGCCAGTGATTCTGCGGCGCGACCTGCCTTGCGTAGCTGTCCTCCCCGTTCTCAAGCGTTCCTTTTTGCCACTCCACGAAGCCGCCGTATATGCTCCTGCATGCGCTTCCCGAGCCCTGCCTTGCTATAATGCTCAGCTCCTTTTTTGGCAGGTGCAGGTCAAGGGCTTTTGTTGCCGCAAGCGTAAGCGCGGCGAATGCCGATGCGGAGCTCGCGAGGCCCGCGGCTTTGGGAAAATTGCTTGCGCTGGCTATTTTCGCCTTTTCGGAAACCTTTGCGGCTCTTCTTATGAGGTTTAGCTGCTTTTCAACCCTTTCAAGCTCTTCGCCCGAAATTTTTTCCGCGTCGATTGTGAGCTCGTCTTTGGAATATTTTTTCGAGAATTCAACGGTTGTTGTTGTGTAGAGCTTATCCAGAGTCATTGAGATGCTGGAGTTGTACGGGAGAATAAGCTCTTCGTTTCTCTTTCCCCAGTATTTCACCAAAGCAATGTTCGAGTTCGCGGTTGCAGTTGCTTTCATTGTTTGGCCCTCGCGCCGAGTTCGGTTTTTTCGGCCTCGAACCCCTTTTTCCGTATTGCATTAAATACCTTGTCCTGGCTTGCTTCAGAATCCGCAAGGCACATCACGAGCCCGCCCCTTCCCGTGCCGGTGAGTTTGGCCCCTAGTGCGCCGTGCCTTACAGCGGTTTCAACGAGCTCCTCTATTTCTGGGCAGCTCAAGCCTATTTCCTCAAGGAGCTTCTGGTTGTGGCTCATGAATTTCCCGGTTTTTTTCAGGTCGCCTTTTGCAAGCGCGTCGAGCGCCTCTTCGTAAAGGTGCCCGTAATCCTTGAAAATTTTTAAAAATTTCTCGGGGTTCTTTTCCTTTGCCCTGCGTATATCCTCGACAACCTTTTTCGTTTCCTGCGAAATTCCGGTTGAGGCAAGCACTATCCTCAATGGAACCTTGAGCTTGAGGTGTTCTATTTCGTTTTTGCCGCCCTTCATGTTTTTTTCGAACGAAATCATTCCTCCGAACGTGGAAACAGTGTTGTCTATTCCGCTCGGCGTTCCTGACCCCGCTTTCTCGGCTTCGAAGGCAACTTCGTTTATTTGCGCGTCGTTGAACTTCAGATCGAAATGATTGCTCAGTGCCCTCGCGATTGAGGTTGCGAGCGCGGCGCTTGCGCCGATTCCGGATGCCGCCTTGAGGTTCCCTGTAAGGGTTATTTTGAGCGGCGTTTTTGCGGCATCTATACTCATAACTTTTGTGATTGCATCGAGTTCACGCTGAATTTCCTGCTTTTTGGTTTCCTTGTAGCCTTCAACTGAAGGCCTTTCATCAATGAATTCCAAGCCCTTTGAACCGGGCTCTACAATTGCGAGCGTGTGATCGGAGATTGCCGATGCGATGGCGGGCAAACCGTAAACCGCGAAGTGCTCGCCGAATAAAATAACCTTTCCGTAACCTTTTCCTTTTGCAGCCATAAGATTCTCACCATTACTAACAGAAAAAAAGAGAATAAAAAAACAGCAGTTATGTGTAATCAGGGTTTTATTCCTGCCGTTACCTTGAATGTTTTGAAACCGAGTGCGGAGCACTTCTTTGAGACTTTTTCCTGCAGTTCCTTTTCCGGGGTCAAAGCGATTGCATTGCCCCCTACTCCCGCGCCTGTGAGTTTCGCACCGAGGGCACCCGACTCAAGAGATGCCTCGATTATTTTTTCGAGCTGGCTCGAGCTCACGCCGATTCTGCGCAGCAGTTCCTGGTTTTTGTTCATCAGGGAGCCGACTTTTTCCCATCGCGCGTTTTCCACTTCCTTTCTGGCTTTCAATGCCAGTTCAGAGTATGATGCAAAAATTTTTTCGAATTCTTTCTGGTTTTCCTCCTTTTGCTTGCGCACCTTTGCAATGAGCTCTGCCGTGTCATTGATGGTGCCTGTGTCTATGAGAACAATCCTGACAGGCTCTGGAATGCCGAGCTGTTCAACTGTGTTTTTCTGGCCTTTTTTGAACCACAGCATTCCGCCGAAAGTGGAAACCGTGTTATCAATGCCGCTGGGGCTTGAGTGAAAAACTTTTTCCACCTCGAAGGTTATTTCGTTTATCCTTTTGTCATCAATGCCCAAAGAAAATTCCTTATTGAGGCATCTCAGGATTGAGACGCCAAGAGCCGCGCTCGAGCCCATGCCACCCATGAGGCTCATGTTGGTTTCAAGTTTAAGGCGGAAATTTTTTTCTTTTATGCCTGTTTCGCGCAGGATAACTTGAATTACCTGATCGAGCTTTTTCGCTTTGTCCTCGCCATAGTTGATTGTTTCTCCGGTAACAAGGTCGTTCGCGGTTATTCCGCCGGACACTTTTTCCTCATATGTGCATGTTGTGTTGAGCTCTATGGATGCCGCAATTCCCGGCATGCCGTAAACCACGAAGTGTTCGCCGAACAAAATCGCTTTTCCGTAACCTATTCCCGCCATTTGAATCTCAAATAGAGAGCGGATAAAATTATTTAAACCCAGCAAGCACATGAATGGCCGGAAGCCTTTTTGCTTATCTTTTCACAAGCTTTAAATAGCCCTGCAGCCACCAATACTGCATGGATAATGGAATTATAGCCGGAATGAAGCCTAAGCTGGTGGCCGCGGTTTTAATTGTTGCGGCACTCATATTTTTCAGTGGTTGTGCCGTGCAGAACAATGACCTTTCGGTGAAGTACAAAGCCATTACACTGGCAGGGATTAAGGATTATACCACAACAATCAATGTTTCCCCTGACGGGAATTATGATTTTGAAATAACCGGCCAGATTCAGGAAAAGTTTTCCAAGAAACTTTCCCAGGCTGAAATAGACGAACTCATACAGCTGGTGCAGAAAAACAATTTCTTCAGCCTTCCGGAAGACTTGAGCGCGAAACCTGGAGACTGCTATGATGGCGCAACGGTGCAGATGGAAATAACCCTTAACGGGCAAACACATAAGTCGGGCGGGTACTGCGTGCAGGACAACGGTTTTTCCGAAATAGGCCAGAAGCTTTACGACATCTACCAGTTCGACCCCGCGATTGTGGAAAAATACAAGAACCTAAACGGATACTAAACCGATAAATGACATCCTCTAATGTGGATGTCTTTTCCGTCAATGGAATCCCGAAAGGGATTGGATTGTTAAATTACTTTGAACTTGTACCCGTACGCGATTGCAGCCTCGTGGTGCTCATCCGCAATTTTCCTGAAGACTTTCTTCACTTTCGTGCCGATTTTCACTTTTCCTTTTTCGGAGTCTACAATTTGCGTGAGCAGCCTCACTTTGTTTGAAAGCTCTATTATTGCGAGGAAGTACGGGGTTTCATATTCAAATCCTAAAGGGCCAACGAATACTTCTGTCCAGGAAAGTATTTTTCCTTCGCGCGGCATTTCCTTTGGGATGAGCTTTGCCTTTCTCCCGCCTTTCGGGTCTACGACGCGCGCGGGGAAGAACTCCTCGCCGGTTTCAGTATTTTTGTTTCCCTCGAGCCTGTATCTTTCAGGGTATTTTCTCCAATGCAACGGCAGTGAACCCTGTACCATTTTTTCACCCTAGTTTGACCGCGGTTCCGTATGCGAGTATTTCAGCGGCGTACGGCATTACTTCGCTTGTAACGAACCTTACATTTAGTATCGCATCGGCATTCAGTTTTTCCGCTTCCTGAACCATTCTTTGTATTGCTTCTTCGCGCGCCTCGTTCAAGGAGGTTACGTAAGCCGAAATTTCTCCGCCGAAAATGCCCTGTATGCCGGCCACAAAGTGCCCTCCGACTCCTCTGGATCTTATTGTGTTCCCCCTTACAACTCCTAAAATCTGCGTAATTTTTTTGTTCGGTATAAAATCCGTTGTTGTCTGTATCATAGCCATTTCCATCAGTCCTCCTTAGGTCATGCTTTCCTGTAAATGTGAACTACTGCTGTTGCCCCTGAACCACCGATATTATGCGTGAGGCCTGTTTCCGCGCCTTTAACCTGCCTTTTTCCGGCATTGTTGTTCAATTGCTGGTATGCCTCGATTGCCTGTGCAACACCTGTCGCACCAACGGGGTGCCCTTTTGCTTTTAATCCGCCGGAAGTGTTTACTGGGATTGAGCCGTCCATTTTTGTGTTTCCCTGTTCGGTGAATTTTCCGCCTTCTCCCTGTTTGCAGAAGCCGAGGGCTTCTATTGCCATTATTTCCGCTATTGTGAAGCAATCATGGACTTCCGCAAAGTCAATGTCCTTTGGAGTTAAATTGGCCTGCTCGTACGCCTGCTTTCCCGCGATTTTTCCTGCCTTGGTTTCGTACAGGTTTTCCCGCGAAGCAAGCGCAAGAGTATCAGAAGCCTGCGCGGATGCAATGATTTCAACAGCTTTTTTGTCAAGCTTGTTTTTCTTCGCGTAATCACTCGAGACAAGTATCACTGCCGCGGCGCCGTCGCTTATCGGCGAGCAGTCAAGCAATTTCAAAGGAGAGGCAACGTAACCTGATTTCATTACTTGTTCAAGCGTGACCGCGTTCTGGAACTGCGCATAAGGGTTGTTCACTGCATTTGAATGGTTTTTCACGGCAACGTGGGCCAATTGCTCTTCCGTTGTGCCGAACTTGCTCATGTGCGCACGTGCCATCAGTGCGTAGAGTGCGGGAAATGAAGCGCCCATGAATAATTCTGTTTCTTGGTCTCCAGCGCCGCCAAGTGCGAATCCCGCGTCTTCGGTTGAAACTTCGGTCATTTTTTCTATTCCGCCCACGGCAACAACGTCATACAATCCCGATGCTACCGCAATGTAACCGTTTCTCAATGCGACTCCTCCGGATGCACATGCGGCCTCGAGCCTTGTTGAGGGGATAGGATTCAAACCCAATTGGTCTGCAATGAGTGCGCCTATGTGTTCCTGCCCCACAAATCTTCCTGATGCCATGCATCCGCCGTAAACAGCTTGGATGTCTTTTCTTTCGAGCCCTGAATCCAAAATAGCTTTTACGCCTGCTTCGGCTATGAGTTCCTTGAAGTTTTTTTCCCAGTGCTCGCCGAATTTTGTGCATCCGGCTCCGATTATGCTTACGCTTCTCATTTTTTCACATCACAAGCTCTTGATTTTTTTCCTGTGTATTAAGTATTGCCCATAATCCACATATTCTTTTTCCTGTATCGCTTTCAGCAGCGGAACTTTTGCGCGCTTCTTTTCAATGTTTTTCGTGGCCGTTAAAACAAATGCGTCGCTTCCCGCTCCGGAGCCGTAGCTCACGACCAGAATCTTGTTCCCTGGCTTTGCAACATCGAGCACTGATGCGAGGCCTACCATTGAGGCGCCAGAGTAAGTGTTTCCGATTAACGGAGTCAGCATGCCCTGCGCGATTTTTTTTTCGTCAAAGCCCAAAAGTTTCGCCGCGCGCCGCGGGAATTTTCCGTTGGGCTGGTGGAAAACCGCGTAATCAAAATCCTTTGCTTCCATGCCTGCCTTTTCCATCATGTTGCGCGCGCAGCTCAGAACGTGCCTGAAATATGCCGGTTCTCCAGTGAAACGCCCTCCATGAGATGGGAATTCTGCGTGTTGCCTTCTCCAGAAATCAGGCGTATCGGTTGTAAAGGAATAAGTGTCGTTTATTTCCGCGATTATTTCCTCCGGTTTCGAGCCCACGATGAATGCGGCCCCGCCCGAGCCCGCGGTGAATTCGAGCGCGTCTCCCGGCCTGCCCTGTGCTGTATCCGCGCCGATTGCGAGGCCGTAGCGCACCATTTTTGCTTTTGAAAGCGCGTAGCAGATCTGCAATGCCGCGGTTCCTGCCTTGCACGCGAACTCCAAATCAGCGGCCATTAAATCGGTTCCCGTGTTGATTGCCTCCGCGATAATCGAGGAGGTCGTTTTTACGGCATAAGGATGTGATTCCGAGCCAACGTATATTGCATCGATTTCCCTCGAATTAATTTTGGCTGTTTCAAGCGCCAGGCGCGCCGCCTCGACCGAGATTGTTGCCGTGTCCTCGTCCCATGAGGCAATCGCTTTTTCCTTTACTCCGAGCCCTGAGGAAATTTTTGCGCCGTCCTTTTTCCATGCTTTCGCTATTTCTGTAAGTAGTATGCGCTTGCGCGGAACATACGCTCCGTATCCTACTATTCCGGGGTTCATTTTTTCACCACAGAATTCTTAATACAGGAAGCCGCAAAACCGATTGCGAATGCAATAAAGGTGTTGAGGTAAAAGTTTTGTGAACTGAAAATGTAACGGTTTTGCATTGGACCGGCACCCCATCCAAAAGAATAGAATTCCAGCGGGAACCCGAAGCTACCTGAATCAATCGTAATGAAAATGGTTGAGAGGATGAACTGCACGACAGCAAAAATTGCTATTGTAATCGCCGAAAAGGCCAAGCCATCCCAAATAATTTTGTTCATTTCCCCGCCTTTTTTGCCTGTTCGATTATTTCTTTTGCGCGCGAAACTGATATATTCCCTTCTCTTACCATTTGCCCGGAAACTTTTTCTATCTGCACCCCTATTGCACCTGCCTGTACCGCAATGTTCTTGCTGTGCAAACGCATGTGGCCCTTTTGGATTCCTTCTGTTGCGAGAGCCCTCATTGCCGCGAAGTTCTGCGCCAATCCCACGGAAGCGATTATTTCGGCAAGTTCCGAAGCGGTTTTCACTCCGAGAATCTTCACGCTGATTTTTGCAATCGGGTGTGTTTTTGTTGCTCCGCCGACCAAGCCTATCGCGAGGGGCAGTTCAATTTCGCCGGCCAAATCGCCTTGCTTGTTTTTGTAGTATTTTGTAAGCGGTTTGTATTTTCCCGAGATTGCGGCGTATGAATGCGCCCCCGCTTCGATTGCGCGGAAATCATTTCCGGTTGCGATTACTACCGCGTCTATGCCGTTCATTATTCCCTTGTTGTGCGTTGCCGCGCGGAAAACATCGTTTGCCGCGAATTCGTAAGCGTCCAAAATTCTTTCTATGGCTTCTTCTCCCAAAACTTCTTTTTTCCAGGTTGTTTTCGCTTTCACGGTGCGGTGTATCGCGAGGTTGGTGATGATTTTTAGCCTTGTCTCTCCGCCCGTGAGTTCCTCTATGCGCGGGGAGATGCGTTCACACATCGTGTTGACGGCATTTGCACCCATTGCGTCGCGCACATCAACCAGCAGATGGAATATCGCCATTTCCCCCCTTTTTTGTGCGGATTTTTTTGCCCTCGATTTTGCGCGCGCCGCCGCCGAATTTTACGAGTGTTGAATCCCCCCCCTTTTTTGTGCGGATTTTTTTGCCCTCGATTTTGCGCGCGCCGCCGCCGAATTTTACGAGTGTTGAATCCCCCCCCTTTTTTGTGCGGATTTTTTTGCCCTCGATTTTGCGCGCGCCGCCGCCGAATTTTACGAGTGTTGAATCCCCCGCGTTTGCAAGGCCGAGGAGTTCCTTTTCGTTTTTCTTGACTGCCTTGATTGCCTTCTGCGCGCTCTTTATTTTAACGACCTGGATTTGCCCGATCATTATGGGGGCAGTTGCCTTTGCTTCAAAACCTGAGCTCAATTTTGCTGCATTTGATGCGGCTGCAACCACGCTTGGTTCCTCGAGGGCGAACGGAACAAGGACTTCGCGCCCGTTAATAACGAAATTTGTCGCAATTCCGAGCGGCAATGGAAATGTGGAGTAAACGTTTTCAATCATCCTGTTGGCTGTCTCGAAATCGAGGGCACCGTATTTTTTGAGGGCCTGCATTTCTTCCTCGGAGAGCTCCGCGAATTCCTTTATTGCCTCGAGCCGCTCGCCCAAGGTTTTTTCGTAGAATTTCGGGATTTTTGAGGTTTTCATGCGAAAGCCGGATTTTGTTGGGTGTGGTTTGGGGCTTTGGGGAGTTGGGCGAAAAAATATGGAAAAATCAATTGTGCGTGGCCAGGTATTCGCGCACTATGCGTGCCCTCACCCTTCTCTTTATTTCCGCAGCCTTGAGCATTTCGAGTGTTTTCATTTGATTCGCTTCCAATGGTTGTGGGAAAAGCAATATATAAAGGTTTCGACTTTCAACGCCTTTCTTTAGTACGATTGCCGTAACGCGGGGTTAGTTTTTTGAGGCTTTTCTGGTTGCGAGGAGCACATTCGCGCCTTTTGTTAGTTCTGCCTTATTTTTGACTTTATAGCGCTTTTGGCCATCCAGAATGAGCATGGGCTTGATCTTTTCAAAGCCCTTTATGGTGACTTTTTCGTGGTCATTTATTATCAACGGGCGATGGCTCCAATCTATTATAGCCGGGTTCATGCTAACGACAACGAACACCTTTGCGTTGCCTTTCACTATCGGGCCTCCTGCGCTCATGGAGTGCGCAGTGCTTCCTGTTGGAGTAGCGACTATCAGGCCGTCTCCGGCTTCGCGCCTTGTTTCGGCGCCTATTGACAGCGAGTATTTCAGTATTCTTCCGGGCGTGCTCGAAACCAAGAGGGCTTCATTAAGCGCTTCCCCGCATATTTTAGAGTCGGCCTTTGCGAGTATCCTTGTGCGTTCCTCGACGGAATAATTCCCCTTCATTATCGCTTCTACCGCCTGTTCCGCCTCAAAGTGCTGGTACGAACTCAAGAATCCGCGATTGCCGCAATTTATTTCCATTACTGGGATTCTTTTTTTAAGGTCGCGGAAAACCTGCAAAAGCGTGCCGTCGCCGCCGAATGAAAGCACCAAATCGCAGTTGAACCGTGAAATGCTTTTTCCTTTGCCGAAAAACCCTTTGTCAGTGACAATTTCTGCGTTCTTTTTTTGCAGGAGTTTCGCAAAGAGTTTCGCCGTTTCCAGCGAGAGCGCATTCTGCTTCCTGCCGGTTATTCCTATGGTTATTTT
>AQRS01000019.1 GCA_000402355.1 Candidatus Iainarchaeum andersonii SCGC AAA011-E11 | reverse complement strand
AACAAGTCACTGGTTAAGAAAGGCATTAAAGCGGACATTAGCCTGGAAGAAAAAAGAATGGACTCGCCATTTGGGGTTTCATATTATTTCTGGGTTCCAATAAAGGACCATGCGGCCCCAACACTAAAACAATTGAAAATAGCGGCAAATATTTTAGATAACCTAATCAGGGAAAAAATCAAGGTTTACATTCACTGTGAAAGGGGTCATGGGAGGGCACCAACAATCGCAGCCGCTTATTTTATAAGAACAAAAAAGTTGGATGCAAAACAGGCAATTGAATTCATCAAAAAGAAAAGGCCAACCATTCACCCAAACAAAAAACAAATAGCCGCTTTGGAAAGATTCGCAAAACAACTAAAAAAGAGGGGTTAAGGTTGGCTGAAAAGGAAGGAATCAAAAACGGTTTAATCGCAGCTCTTATTGGAACGCTCTGCTGCACTCTGCCACTCGCAATAATTGCTTTGGCGGTTTTCTTTGGAATAGGTTCAGCTGCACTTGGCCTGTACATTGGGTTTTACGGAGAATTCTTTTTAACAATCGCTTTAATTTTTCTTGCTGTTACGACTTACTTTTATTTAAAGAAAAAAAACTGTTGCAATGTTGAAGGAATAAAGTCAAACTGGAAAACAATTGCATTGTCTTTGATAATAATGCTTATCATTTACTATTTTGTCAAATTTGTTTTAGTGCCTTTTCTGGCACAACAAATTTTTGGGTGAACATAAAATGAAACAAATCGTAATACTAGCATTACTTGGAATATTGTTGCTGTCCGGTTGTACAAATCAAACACAGTCAAATGCAACACAAACCGCATTAACCACAGTAGCTCAGCCGGGCGAATTAAGGCAGGTGGAATTAAGAATCGAGGGGCTATGGTGCGAAAGCTGTATTTATGGCATCCAATCCGTAATGAACAAAACTCCAGGAATACAGTCGACAGAAATAAAAATAACAGATTATGTTGCACAGACAGGAACAGCAAAAATAGTTTATGATCAAGCAAAAATAGGTAAGCGGCAAATAACAAAACTTACAGAGCCTTACCCATCAACAATAGTTAAAGATATTTCAATAAAATAAATTTTAGTGTTTGCTGAATGTGTTTGATTCTGCTAGTTTTATGAGTGGGAGGATTGCTTTTCTGACTTTTTCGCCACTGAGGGTGAGCGAGTATTCTACTCTTGGGGGCTTTTCCGAAAAGGCTGTTCTTGTGATTAGGTTGTGCCCCTCTAATTCACGTAGCCTTTCAGCAAGCGTTTTTTGTGTAATCCCGTTAATCCTATTCAAGAGGCCATTGAAGCGTAATGTGCCAAAGTTTCCGATCGTTACTATGATACTTAGCGCCCATTTTTTGCTAAGAAAAGTGGTCTTTTCAAGCGGTCTTGGGCAATATCCATTACCCTTCATTTTGCATTCACTATTTGTTGCCAAATGGATACTGGTTTCTGCCATGGAACTACCTGCCTTAAATTAATCAAGAATCACTTAATAGTATACAAAATAAACTAATTAAAAATTGGAGGTATTAAAATGGAAAAAACGGAAAAATGCTGTAGTGGTGGAGTATGTTCTGTTTGTGATTGCTGTATATGCATTTGCACAAAAGAACTCAAAAAAGTGCTCTCACCCCAAGCAAGAAAATTGCTATTAAAGGAACTTGCTTAGGGTTGAGCATACTAACGCCGGGTTGAAGGTTATGCTAAAAGTTATACACATGGTTTTATCCAGTAGGAAATATTTAGCAATAGCTATATTTTCGGGAGTTATATTGATGATTTTGTATATGATTTCATTATCTTCTGTTGTTTTGAAATCGTTCGGCATAATCACTGATCCAATTATGCTCGCCTCTATTTTGTCTGGCGGTTTATTACAACTCATATTGATTGGTATGCTCACAATAACATTTGGAGTATGGCTATCAATGCAACTGTATTCGAAATGGGAAAACAAAGAAATAAAGACGACTCCAATTGCTGTCACGGGCGGGAGCGTATTCAGCGGCTTTCTTGGAGGGTTGGGTGCACTCGGTGGTTGCCCAGCTTGTCTTGCTATCATTACAGGAGTTATAGGTGTCAACGCAACTGCATATATACTTCAATATAGAACACCACTTGTACTATTTGCAATTGGATTAAGCGTATTGTCTATTTATGTTACTTCAAAATCTATAGAGAATAAATGTAGGTGGTGTAAATGACCAAAGTCACAAAGAACCAATTGCATGCCTGTCCCGATGTAATTTTGTATACAAAAAAAAGGATGGACAGAAAAATGCCGAGCTTGGTGTAAAGCCAATAATTCCTGCAACCTTGAAATAACCAAGTTTGCGGTAAACAGGTAAACACATAAGCCTTTCTGGAGTAACACCAATAACGTGTGTTGATGTTCATCTGACTATCGTCTATGCTCTCTATGAATCATCACATGGTTGTCACCACATTTTTCTTGGTTTTTTGTGGTGTTAAAAGTTATCACCACAATTTATAAATTGTTTTGTGGTTATAACTATCGTGGCTTCTGTTGTCCAGAGAAAGGTAAAAGGCAAGGTCTATTATTATCTGGAGCAAAATGTAAGAATAGGCAAAAAATTCAGGAAGTTTTCAGAATATATTGGAGGCAAGAAACCCGCAAAAAAAATCATTGCTATTTATGAAAAAAATCTTCGAAAGCAGATTGAGGATTATTACAAATTGGAATTGGTCAAGCCAGACACTGAATTTATTGATATAGCCACTGCTAAATCTCTGGAGAAAATAAAACAGGAAACAACAGAGTTCATAGAAAGCCTTAGTGCAGGTGAAAAAAGAGAGTGGCTTGAAGCCGAAAGGGACAAGTTCATTACAAACACCAATGCGATAGAAGGTTCAACTCTCACTTTGGATGAAACTAAAAAGATACTCCGCAAAAAAGCCAGGGTGGGAAGCGAGAGGGAACGACTTGAAGTATTGAACATGGAAAAATGCCTTGAAAGATATGACCAATACCTGAAAATAAACAGGGAAATTGATGATGTGATGATTCTTCAGCTTCATTATATCCTGCTCAATGGAGTTCCTGACTATGGCAAGTATAAGGGCATTTGGCGGCCTGTTGACGTGGAAATAAGGGCAAGTAAGTTCGAGTTCCCCCATTTCCAGTACGTGCCTGGCTTAATGAAAAAACTTTTCGAACAATATAATCGGCAAAAAGAATCTGTTCACCCTATGGAGCTTGCCGCAAAGTTGCATTGCACCTTCACAACTATTCATCCTTTTGCCGATGGAAATGGAAGAATTGCAAGGCTTCTGATGAATTATGTCCTTCAAAAAAACGGTTTTCCGTTCACGAACATCCCTGTAAAGAAAAGGGATGAATATTTCCAAACGCAGGAAGAGGGGCATAAACAAAACTACAAGGGCTTCACGGATTTTCTTGTAAAACAGATAAAAGAAAGCTACAAGCAACTCAATAGTCAGAACAATAATTAGGTGGCTACAAAAGTGAAAACGTAGCCATCCGTGATAAATAATCCGATGAAAGCTTATAAAAAATAGTTTAAACTCAAGTTTAAAGGCCTGGGGTGTGTGGAACTGACGATGATGCCGATTCCTTCGCCGGAAGATGAGGACAGATGGGCGGACTGAGGCTTCTTGTTTTAATTTTGTTCACGCGTTGATATTTCATGCTTTCCGCGCAGAAAGAATTGCGTTCCCTCGCAAATAAGTCCAAAGGAAAGTTTCTCCAGCGGTTTTTCAAGACCGGAAAAGGAGAATACGCGGAAGGCGACGTTTTCCTCGGCATAACCGTTCCGCAGACCCGTTCTGTCGCGAAAAAATACTCCGGAATTCCGCTGAGTGAAGTGCAAAAGATTATTTCCTCGGAATTTCACGAGGAGAGGTTGCTCGCGCTGCTTGTTCTGGTGCAGAAATTTTCAAAGGCAAGCGAAGCGGAAAGGAAAAAGATTTTCGATTTTTATTTCGGCAACGCACGCTTTGTGAACAACTGGGATTTGGTTGATTTGAGCGCGGACAAAATCGTGGGCGAATATCTTGCGGACAAGGATAAGGCGATGCTCCGTGACCTTGCGTGCTCCGGGAATTTGTGGGAGCGGCGCATCGCAATTGTTTCCACATTCTCTTTCATTAAAAGGAATTCTTTCGCGGAAACTTTTGAGGTTTCTGAATTGCTCCTCAATGACTCTCACGATTTGATTCACAAAGCGGTGGGCTGGATGCTCCGTGAAGTGGGCAAGCGGGACAAGGCCTCTGAAGTTAGGTTCCTTAAGAAGCATTACAGGAAAATGCCGCGCACAATGCTCCGTTACGCGATTGAGCGTTTTCTCGAGGCGGAGAGGAAAGCGTATCTCAATGGAACCGTTTGACTGGCTTTGCGGTTTGATTATAAATTTTTTCAGGGTATTTTTTGTCTGGTTCCGATGGCTAAAATCGTTCTTAATGAAAGGAGTTCACGCATCACCAGCGGCGACAAGAGGGCGCCTAACCGCGCAATGCTCCGCGCCGTGGGCTTTAACGATTCTGATTTCTCAAAGCCGATAATAGGTGTTGCGAGCACCTGGAGCGAAATAACTCCTTGCAATGCGCACATAGACAAGCTTGTGTTGAGGGCAAAGCAGGGCGCCGAGGAAGCCGGTTCGAAGGCGCAGATTTTCGGCACCATTACTGTTTCAGACGGGATTTCAATGGGTACGGAGGGAATGAAATACTCCTTGGTTTCGCGTGAGGTTATTGCGGATTCGATTGAGGTTGTTTCGAACGCGCAGTCATTTGACGCCCTCATTGCGGTTGGCGGCTGCGACAAGAACATGCCGGGCTGCCTGATTGCAATTGGCCGCCTTAACATTCCAAGCATTTTTGTTTACGGCGGCACAATAATGCCGGGCAATTACAAGGGGAAGGATGTGGACATTGTAAGCATTTTCGAGGCGGTTGGAAGCTACAGCGCGGGCAAAATTTCGAAGCACGATTTCCATGAGATAGAATGCCACGCGTGCCCCGGGCATGGGAGCTGCGGCGGAATGTACACCGCGAACACAATGGCTACTGCAATTGAAGCGCTTGGAATGAGCCTTCCTGGTTCGGCCTCAAATCCCGGGGAGAGCGAGGATAAGAGGAGTGATACTTTTGAGGCCGGAAAGGCCGTTGTTTCGCTTTTGAAAAGCAACATAAGGCCGAAGGACATCATGACTAAGAGTGCTTTCGAGAATGCGATTACTGTTGTGATGGCGCTTGGCGGTTCCACAAATGCCGTTTTGCATTTGATTGCAATCGCAAAAACTCTCGAGGTTCCGCTTTCGATTGATGATTTTGACAGGATTTCGAAAAAAGTGCCGCACATAGCTGATTTGAAGCCTTCAGGCAAATTCGTGATGGCTGACCTTGACAAGGCTGGGGGTTCCGCGGCTGTGATGAAGGTTCTTTTGGATGCGGGTTTGCTGCACCCGGATTGTTTGACGGTTACGGGCAAAATAATGGCCGAGAACCTCAAAAATGCGCCGAAACTAACAGACCACAATGAAATAATCAGGAGCCTCAAGGAGCCGTTGCGCAAAACCGGTCCGTTGGTTATTCTGCGCGGCAATCTTGCTCCGGAGGGTGCGGTTGCAAAGGTTTCGGGCCTGAAAAGAACTTCAATTACCGGGCCTGCAAAAATATTTGATTCTGAGGAGGCGTGTTTGGATGCGATTCTCGGAAAAAAAATTGTTGCGGGCGACGTGATTGTTATTCGCTATGAGGGCCCCAAGGGCGGGCCGGGCATGCGGGAAATGCTCGCGCCAACCTCTGCGCTTATCGGCGAGGGCTTTTTGGACAGCGTTGGGCTGATTACGGACGGCAGGTTTTCCGGCGGAACCCATGGAATGGTTGTGGGTCATGTATGCCCGGAGGCGCAGGCGGGCGGCCCGATTGCCGTGCTGAGGGAAGGGGATTTGATTACGATTGATGCGGAAAAGCAGGAGCTTTCGGTGAAGCTGGGCGGAGCGGAGATAAAAAAGAGGCTCGCTGGGTGGAAGGCGCCCGCATTGAAGTATAAGGGTGTCCTGCGGAAGTATGCGCGGCAGGTTTCCTCGGCAAGTGAGGGCGCCGTGACGGATTATGGCGAAAACCCGCAGAAAACCCGTTAAACGCCGTTAAAACGCGTTATTTTGCAGATTCTTTTTTAAATCTTTTTTCATTGCTTTAATCAGTTTTTCCCTTAGGAAAGACGCTTTAGGGAGGTTTTAGAAATGGGAGATTCATTGGTCGTAGGTTCGAAAGTAAAGGACGAGATAAAGAAGGCTGGCTGCAATACGGCCGGAGATGCTGTTGATGCTTTGAGCGACGTTGTTGCCTGGCACATTAAAAAGGCCGCGGAAAGGGCAAAAGCAAACGGCAGAAAAACGGTAAGAGGAGTTGACTTTTAACAACAGTTTCGGCTGTTGGGTGCGAGAGCCCCTGCTGACGCAGGGACTTGGCTTCGCATTTAACGGTTTGAAGGAACTTTTTCCTTCAAACTCTTTTTCTTATTTTTTTCACACGCCTATTTCAATTAAGTTTTTTGCGCTTTTCGAAAGCAATTTGAACCCTTTTTTCGTGACCAGAACATCGTCCTCAATCCTTATCCCGAGCTTTTTCGGGATGTAAACCCCCGGTTCAATAGTTATGATGTCGCCTTCGCGGAGGAAATGCATTTTTTTGCGCGCAAGCCTCGGCTTTGCGTGGACTATTTTTTTCAGGCCGTGCCCTAATCCGTGGCCGAAGTATTTAGCGTAACCCCCGAGCAATTTCCGCGCGAGGAAATAAATTTTGTTCCCGCTCGCGCCGCCCTTTACTTTGGTTATGCACACTTCATTCGCCTTCAGAACTTTTGAGTAAATTTGTTTTTCTCGGGCGCTGGTTTTGCCGAAGTGAATCGTCCTTGTCATGTCGGAGCAATAATGGTTGAAGCGCGCGCCGAAATCGATTACGCAGAACCCTTTTTCGAGTTTCGTGTTTGTGGGCTTGTGGTGCCAGTCAACCGCGTTCTTTCCGATTGCGACTATGGGCGGGAACGCGAGGCCCGCGCCTGCTTTGCGGATTTCTTTTTTGATGAAGTGCGCAATGTCCCTTTCTGTTTTGAATTCTTTTCTGCGCGCCTTTCCAAGCAGTTTCCTGAAAATTTTGTCGTTTAATGTGCAGCCGCGCATTATTGCTTTGAGTTTTTTTTGCTGTTCTTCCATCCGCAAAACCAGGAATTTTTTTGTTGCAAGTTGTTTTGTTTTCAGGGCGTTATGCGCGTCACTTCGTAGTAATTAACCTGGTTTTCGGAGTCAACAACTGCGTTGAGTAGCTTTGTTTTGAGGTTTCCCGCAAGGCGCACCATGCGGCTCATTTCAGTAAATGACGCGCGGTCCGATTGCGTTGCAACGTTAACGCACCACTGCGTGTGCGCCTCTCCGGGCTTCTTGCCGCGGGGATAAACCCTGAAATCAAACCCGAATTTGAAGCCCGTCTTTACTATGAAGCCGCGTTCCCTCAAATCCGAAAAAACCTGGTATTTTGTGTAAAAGTCCTTCTCTTTTTTTGCCGCGTGCTTGATGAAGTCTTCCCCGGAAACGCTTTTGCCTGTTTTCTGGTCCTCGATGCGGAACTTTTCCTTTTCAATTAGGTAAAGGCCCTCGAACAAATCCATTGCGAGTTCGTTGCCTTTCTGCTCGCCGTAGCCCCTTTGCCTCAATTGGTCCGCGAGTTTCTTGTCCCGCAGTATTACCTTGCCTTCAACGAGAATTGCCATTTTTCCAGCCTCTTTCCAGCATATTATTCTGTTGGTAAGAACTAAAAATGGTATGCGAATCTTAATTAATTGCTTCCTCGCCTAATAATGAAGGAGTTGTGTTTTTTTGGCTGAAATTGACCCTTGGGGCGAATTCAAGGTCGGGGATTACGGGCACGTTTTCAAGGAATTCGGCCTCAAGCCCTTCCCAAAAAGTGTTTCCGAGAGGCTTTCACACCATCTCTTTGAAAGAGGCATTGTTGTTGCGCACCGCGATTTCGAGAAGGTTGCGAAGTGCATCGAATCGAAAAAGCCGTTCGTGAACATCACGGGCATTGCCTCTTCAGGCCCATATCACTTGGGCCACAAGGCTGATGTTGATCTGTTCAGATTCTTCAAGTCAAAGGGTGCGAAGAATTTTTTCGCGGTTTCAGACCTTGATGCTTTTTTGAGCAGGCCCGATTCCAAAATCCCTGATTTGGCAACCGCAAAAAAATGGGCCGTGAAGAATGTCGCGGATTTGCTTGCGTTCGGCCTTGATGAAGAAGACATTTACGTGCAGTCCAACCGCAAAAACAAGCGCTATTACGAGTTCGCTTTCGAACTGAGCAAGAAAATCACGAAAAATACTTTCGAGGCGGTTTATGGGCACGTTGATTTGGGGAAGGTTGCCGCTAACTTTCTGCAGTACGCGGATATTTTGCATCCGCAGCTCGGGGAGTTTGCGGGCCCCATGCCTTCAATTACCGGAATAGGCCTTGACCAGGACCCTCACGCGCGCCTGACAAGGGATATAGCCAAGCGCCTGCCCTACAAATTGGAGGTTCCATCATTCATTTACTTCATGCACCAGTCTGGTTTGCAGCCCGGTTCGAAGATGAGCGCTTCGCATCCCGAAACCGCGGTTTTTATGAGTGATTCCCCGAAGGATGCGGAAAAGAAGATTAAGCGCGCTTTTTCCGGGGGCCAGCCCACAATTGAGGAGCACCGCTCCAAGGGCGGCAATTTGGAAATTGACCTGGTTTTTGAAATGCTCAAGTTCCATTATCCAAATACTAAAGAGCTTGAAAGAATTGGAAAAGAATTTTCTTCAGGAAAAATGCTTGCCTCCGAGCTCAAGCAGTTCGCAATTGATTTCTTTGTCCCGCTCCTGAAAGGGCACCAGGAAAAAGCCTCCGAGAATATGAAGAAAGCGGAAAAAATTGTTTACGGTTAAAGGACTTCCACGCTTATTTTTTCCTTTTCAAGCGCTTCAACCAGTTCCTTGAAGTACTGGTTGTCCTGGTTTTTGAGAGTAACCTTGTCGACTTTGCGCAGCAAGGCCAGGTTCATGATTTTGCTTTTCGTGTCGCCCCACTCGAGTATGTCCTCGCTCTTTTTCCTCTTTTTTCCGATTGCGGTTTTCACTTCTTCAAGGACTTTGCGTGCCTTTTGTATCTGCGAGGTTGCAAAGCCGAATTCCTGCTTCGAGTCAGCGTCAACAACAATAAGGAGTATTACATGCGTCGCGCCCTTCAGTGCCGTCTCAAGGAACGCGTCGTCATTTTCTTTTTCCGAAAGTATTGGCAGGAGCACAATCATTTTTTCGCCTCAGTCAATGTACTGGTAGTGGTCTCTCCGTTTCTCGATTATCTGGCCGTCTTCCTTTAGGAACTCCATTGCGATGCGCACGAGCGTCGGTGTCAGGCCGGTTTCCTTGCTCAGTTTTTCAAGCTCGGTGTCGGGGCCGCTTTTCATGTTCGCGAGTATTTTTTGCTGGGTTGCATTGAGCAGGTCCATTGAAATTATGAAGAATTCCCCGGTGAATGAGCGCGTGCCCCTGACTTTTCCTTCCTTTATGCTGTCCTTCAATTGTTCGCTGAGTTCCTTTGCGCGCAGCTCGTTCTTCACGACAAGGAACCCGTCGTTTTCGAGCGAGTAGTCCTGAATCGGCCTTTCCTTGTTGTCGAAATTTTTTCGGTCTCCTGAAAGCCGGTAAACCGCTTTCTTGTATGATTCGTTGAGCTTGAATTTTTCTACCCTGCCTGATTTGAGCAGCTCAGCTAACTTGGGGCTTTCCTGTGCAGAGAGCTTTCCTTCAAATGCGCCTTCTACCCTGTCCTTGAGCGGCCATTGTTTGAGGTAACCGATTATTTTCTGTTCGGCCTCGTCGATTTTGCTTTTTTCAGCGGTAATTTTTGGCTTTTCGGCCTCTTTTTTCCCTTCGCCTGTTTCGGCCAGAACCCAGACGCCCTTTCTTGCCTTTGTGAGCTCATATTCCTTGTCCGCGCTTAAGCCGAGTTCCGAGGCCTCTTTTGCGGAGAACTCAAGTGAAAAACCGCTCTGGCCGGACTTTGTGTGCACCATTCTTGCCCCTAAAAAAGGGGTTGCTAAGGGAATAAAAGCCTAAGGAACCCAAAACATGAGACAATTGTCTCATATCTATCTTTCAGAATCTCAACACAAGCCTCTTCACCGGTTCCTTGAGATATTTTTCCGGGAATTTTGAATTTTCCACAAGATATGCATACCTTTCTTTCACTCTCCCTGCCATGTTTGAAGGGGTTTTCATTTCGGTCATCCCGATTCTTCTTCTCAGTGCATTGAAAATAGCGGTATTGGGCGTATCACAACAAACCCCTGCAAAGCCTTCTTCGCGCAATACAGGGAATTTTTCTCGGAATAATTCTATGAGGGCGAGTACTTCCCTTCCTTTTAAAGATCCAATATGGAAATCAATAATGTTTTCGCCACGTTTGAAAATTCCTTTGTATGCTTTTGGATTTACAACTACTCTTCTCACGCCAATGAGGCTAGAACTCCTTAAAGTTATACTAAATGTGGGTTGCCCCCTTTTTCCACTCTGAACAACTATTTTGGGTTCCTCTATTTTATTGCGCAGGTAATGTGATATTTCATCCTCTGTCCAGTTATGAAAACCGTGAAGTTTTATTCTCTCCTTGTCAATTGGTGGGAGTTTTACCCGCATAAAATAATGTTTTGTTTACCCTGTTAATAAACTGCCCGGTCCCATTAACGTTAAAAAATCCTTTTTCCTAGTAATAAAGGGGTTTTTATGGGCACTGCAATCGGCGACATTGTTCCGCGCGAGGAAATTTCGCTTGACGCGCTGAACGGAAAAACGCTCGGCTTTGATTCTTTTAACGTGATTTACCAGTTCCTCTCCAGCATCCGCGGCGCGGACGGAACGCCTTTGATGGATTCGCATGGCAACGTGACTTCGCACCTTACAGGTTTGTTTTACCGCACAATAAGCCTTGTCGAGCGCGGAGTAAAACCTGTTTTTGTTTTCGACGGCAAAGCACCCGAACTGAAAAGCGAGACACAGAAAAAGCGCTCCGCGATAAGGACGGATGCGATTGAGAAGCACGAAAAGGCACTGAAGGAAGGAAATTTGGAGGACGCGAAAAAATTTGGTTCCCGTGCTTTGAAGCTTGATGCCAAAATGATTCAGGACGCAAAGGAACTGGTTTCGCTGATGGGCTTTCCCGTGATTCAGGCTCCGAGCGAGGGCGAGGCGCAGATTGCTTCAATGGTTTCCTCGGGAAAGCTTGACGGTTGCGTGAGCCAGGATTATGACGCGCTTTTGTTCGGCACAAAAATCCTTTATAGGAATGTCGGCGTCTCCGGAAAGAGGAAAATCCCGGGAAAAAACATTTACGCGGATGTTTCCCCGGAAAAGATTTTTCTCGAGAAGGTCCTTTCAGAAAACGGCCTCACGCGCGAGAAGCTCATTTGGATCGGGATGCTGATTGGAACGGATTTCAACGAAAAGTTCCCGAAAATCGGAATCAAGACCGCGCTCAGGCTTGTGAACGAAAACGATTCGTTCGAAAAAATCATCGGGGCAACGGGCTTTGAGCCGGAATTTGAGTGGCGCGCGGTTGAAATGCTTTTTTTGGAGCCCAAAGTGACCAATGATTATTCTCTGAATTTTTCGCTTCCTGAGAAGGAAAAAATAGTTTCTTTCCTCTGCGATAAGCATGATTTTTCTTCCGAGCGCGTGCAGAATTCCTTGAAGCGCCTCGAGGAAAAGGTTTCGGAAAAAACTAAGCAATCTACTCTTGGTGCGTGGCGATGACAAAATACTATATGCCTACAAAAATAATTTTCGGGGAAAAAACCTTCGGCGAATTATTTTCAGAGCTGCGCGAAGCCAAGGTAAAGAAGCCGCTCATAATCTGCGGGAAGCACTTTATTTCCTCGCTCAGGTACAGGGTGATTCAGGACACTCTTCCTTTCTTCAAGCTGTTTACAGAGGTTCGGCCTAACCCCTCAACCGCTTCAGTTGATGCCGCCGCAAAAATGCTTAATGAGGAGAACTGCGACGCGGTTATAGGGATTGGCGGAGGAAGCATTCTGGATGTGGCAAAGGTTGTTGCGTGCATGAAGAATTACGGGAAGAGCTGCGAATCATTTTACAAGAGCCTGAGGCCGAAAGCAGCGGTGCCTTTTTTCGCGCTTCCCACAACTTCCGGTTCCGGCAGCGAAATCACGAAATATTCTGTGCTCACCACCAATGCAGGAGTCAAAAAAACCCTGAGGAGCGACAAGTTTTATGCAAAAGTTGCCATTGTTGATCCGCAGCTTACATATTCAATGCCTCCGGAGCTTACCGCCGCAACTGGCATTGATGCTTTCTGCCAGGCGGTAGAGTCTTACTGGTCCAAGGGAGCGATGCCTGAAACCGATAAGTGGGCGGAGGAATCAATTAAGCTCTCTTATTTCAATCTCGTCAAGGCGGTCAAGGATCCGGACAAGTATGTTCGCATCAACATGTCGCTCGCCTCATTGAATGCCGCGCGCGCATTCAGCAACACCGGCACAACTGCGTGCCACACCCTTTCATATGCCTTCACTAAGCATTATGGCTTGGCTCATGGTTTTGCTGTCGCGATTACGCTTCCATGGTTCCTGGGTTTTTACGCGGAGAAGAACGAAAAGAAGTGCCTTGACATATGCAGTTTCATAGGCGCTGACGGCATCGAGGACGGCAAGGCAAAGATAACGCAGCTGCTTCAGCAAATAGGCGCTCCTGCAAGGCTCGGGGAAATAGGTTTTGTTCCTCCCGACGTGGAAAAAATAATCGGGATGTCTTTGCAGCACAAGCCGAACAATCCGCGCAAGCACACCAGGCAGGATTTGGAAAGGCTCCTGGCAGAGCTTTATTAGGGCTCTTTTTTGAAGCGCCTGTAGGCTTTTCCGAGGATGTATATTGAGCCAGTTATAAGAACCAAATCTCTTTTTCCCGCAAGTGAAACGGCTTTCTCAATCGCCTTTTCTTCGGGGACAATTATTTCCCCGAATCCGATTTTTTCCTTTAATTTTTCGGGTTCTGCTGCGCGGTTCGAATCCGCCTTCGTGATAATTAGCCTTGAAGCATTTTTTTTCAGCAGGTTTTTCACATGCGCGATTTTCTTGTCCTTCATTGCACCGAAAACCACAATCATTTTGTCATATCTGAAAAGTTCAAGCGCCTCGAAGAGTTTTTTCCACGCGTCCTCGTTGTGTGCCGCATCCACAATCACCAATGGGTTTTCAGAGATTTTTTCCAGCCTGCCGCTGAAGAATGCCTTCTCCATTCCATGCAAGATGCTTTTTTTGCTGACTTCAAAGCCTTTTTCCCGGAGTGCGATTGCCGCGGTTATCGCTAGAGCAGCATTTTCGCACTGGTGTTCGCCGAGCATTCTGATTGTGATGTTCTCTATTTCCTCGGGTTCGCTGAGGTTGAATTTCTGCGTCAAATCTCCTGAAGTGGAATGCTCCCATTCGGGATAGTAAATGACGCAGTTGTTTCTTTGCGCTGCTTCGTTGATTGTTTCGATTCCGTTGTTGTGCTTAAGCGTCACCACCGCAGAATTGCGCTTTATTATTCCTACTTTTTCCGCCGCGATTTTTTCAAGCGTGTTGCCTAGGTATTGGTGGTGCTCGAAGCTTATCCTCGTTATTATGCAAACCACGCCGTTGAGGAGATTTGTTGCATCGAGGCGTCCGCCCATTCCAGTTTCTGCCACAAGTATGTCCACTTTTTCCTCGAGGAAATACTTGAATGCCATGGCCGTAATGACTTCGAAAAAGTTCGCTTCAACGCTGCTGTTTTCCATGAGTTTTCTGAAATAATCCGCGAGCTGCGCGAATTTTTCCTTTGGGATTTTTTTGCCGTTTATGCGCATCCTTTCTGTTGGCTCCAGAATGTGTGGCGAACTGTATAATCCGGTTTTGTAGCCCTGCTCTGTTAGGATGCTTGAAATGTATGCACAGGTGCTTCCTTTTCCGTTGCTTCCCGCGACGTGAACCATTTTTAGCCTTTGAAGGTCGAGTTTCGCGAGCTTTACGAGCAGCCTCATTTTTTTGAGGTCGTAGTCCTTCATTTCTACGTGAAGGCTGAAGAGCCAGTGTTTGCTTTCCTCGTAGTCCATATGATATAAAATGTTTCCCGCAAAGGCTTAATTAATTGTTTTGAGTGGTTTTTGCCTTATGCCGAAGAAAGCTGTCCTGATATGCAATGGTTCCGTGAACACGAAGTATCTTTACTCGCACATCGCGAAGGGCGACTTCATTGTCGCGGTCGACGGCGGCGCCAACAAGCTTGTTGGGACAAAATTTGTGCCTGACATAATTATCGGGGACATGGATTCCATAAACAAGAGCGCGCTGAAAAAATTCAGGAAAATTGAAATGCTCCGTTTTCCGCGCGAAAAGGACAAGATTGATTTGGAGCTTGCGCTGAATTACTGCATTGAAAAAAAGTTCTCCGAACTTTTGATTCTCGGCGCGATAGGGACGAGGGCTGATATGACCCTCACGAATGTTTTTGTACTGTCACAGGTTCCGGAGAAAATAAACGCGAAAATCGTGCATGAGAACCAGGAAATTTACCTCATGAGGAAAAAATTTTCGGTTGAAGGCATTCCGGGCGAAAAGATTTCCTTGTTCCCCCTGAATGGGGCTGTGAAGGGCCTTTCATTGAAAGGGTTCAAGTACGAACTTGAGAATTACAATCTGCGTTTCGGCATCGGCGTGGGCATCAGCAACGAGTTTAAAGGCAAAAAAGCTTTTATTTCGTTCAAAGACGGATTGTTGCTGTGCGTGCATTTCAGGGAATGGTTTTGATTTTAAAGCCTTGCAGCTCAAATTTTCCTCATGGCCTCATTCAAACTCCTTGTTCCGCTGTTACTTGCGGTGATTCTGTTTTTTTCCGGCTGCGCACAGCCGCAGAAGGCTGACCTCACGATTTACACTTATGATTCAATGGCTTCCGAGTACGGGCTTGGCCCTGCGGTCATAGAAGCTTTCGAGGAGCAGTGCGACTGCAACGTTCACATGATTGCCAAGGGGGATGCGGGGCAAGTTCTGAGCACGGCGCTTCTCGAGAAGGGCAAACCCAAGGCCGACATTCTGATCGGAATCGACAACAGCATGCTTTCGCAGATGTACAAGGCAGATGTGCTTGAAAAATTCACCCCGAAAAACATTTCCGTTGTTCCGGAAAACCTGCGCTTTGACAAGCAGGGTTATTTGACGCCTTACGATTACGGTTACATTGCGTTTGTTTATGACAGTTCTAAGGTTAATGTTTCCATGAATAGTTTTGACTCGCTCCTCGACCCTTCTCTTCAGAAAAAAATTGCAATCCAGAATCCGCGCACATCTTCGCCTGGCTTGGCATTGCTTTTATGGACGGTTGCGGTTTACGGTGACCCAGGCTACAAGGACTTCTGGAAAAAACTCAAGCCGAACATTTTAACGGTCACTGACAGCTGGGATCAGAGTGCCGGAATGTTCGCGCAGGGCGAAGTGCCGATTTACCTGAGTTACGCGACTTCGCCGCCATATTATTCGCAGTTCGAGGACAAAAATTATTTTTTGGCTGCGGGTTTCAAGGAAGGCCATTACATTCAGGTTGAGGGCATGGGCATTGTGAAGGGAACCAAGAACCGCCTTTTGGCCGAGAAGTTCATTGAGTTTTCGCTTGAAAAGAAGTTCCAGCAGGAAATTCCGCTGCACCAGTTCATGTATCCGGTGAACAAAGATGTCAAGCTTCCTGCTTCATTCAGGCAATACGCGTTGTTCCCGCAGAAGCAGCTGGAGCTTGACCCAAAGCTTGTTGATGAGAAGGAAGAAAAATGGATTTTGGAATGGGAAAAAATAATGCTTTCAGGTTAGCGGGCTCCGCATTGCTGGCTTCATTTTTTGCCTTGTTCTTCGCGTATCCGCTTGTCCTCATTTTTTCGAAAGCATTTGCATCGGGCTTTTCCGGCTTTTTTCTGCTCGCGGATTTCCTTTCCTCACACTCTGCACTTTTGCGGAACTCGTTTTTCCAGGCGTCTATTTCCACTTTCTTTGCGGTTCTCATCGGTGTTCCCGCTGCCTATATCGTTGCGCGCAGGGATTTTCCGGGAAAAAAGCTCCTCAAGGCGTTCTCTCTTGTTCCCGCGGTTTTTCCCTCAATTCTTGTTGTGCTCGCATTCATAATTGTGCTTGGCAACAACGGGTGGGTGAATTCTTTTCTGTCGAAATACCTGGGCTTCAATGAGCCTGTGCAGTTCCTGTACGGTTTCTTCGGGATAATTGTTGCGCATGTGTTCTACAATTTTCCTCTTGTGCTGAAGTTCGTTTCAAGTGCATGGGAAAACCTTGATGTTTCTATGAAAGAGGCCGCCAAGACGCTCGGCGCGGGAAAATTAAGGGTTTTTTTGTCTGTTACCTTGCCGCAGCTCTTGCCTTCAATACTCGCGTCCGCATCGCTTGTTTTCATTTACACTTTCATGAGCTTTGCCATAGTGATTTCCCTTGGCGGAATACAATTCACGACTTTGGAGGTTGAGATTTACAGGCAGATAAGCAGGGGCCTGAATTTTGAGTTGGGTGCATTGCTCGCGCTTTTCCAGTTCGTTGCTTTGTCGCTCGTTGCATTTGCGTACTCGAAGTTTTCTTCGCGGACGGTTATTCAGGAGAGGCTTTACACTGAAAAGCCGCAAAAGCTGAATCAAAATTCTTTGAGGGGCATCGTGGAACTGTTTTTTCTGTTCCTTGTTGTTCTTTTCGTGGCGGTTCCAATCCTTTCCATTTTTGTTTTTTCATTTTTCGATGCCGCTACAGGCGCCTTTTCGCTTGATGGAATCAAAACGATTTTCTTTCCCTCCGTAAAAAGCCTTTCCGGAACCACTCCCATTTCCGCTATTTTCAACAGCCTCGCCTTTGCAATAATAGCTTCGGTAACTGCAACCTTTTTGGGTTTGCTTGCTTCATTGAAACAGACGCGCATAAAGGGGCTGAATTTTTTTCTCGGCGCATCGATTGCGGTTTCCGTCATTACGCTGGCTTTCGGTTACCTCGTTGCCTTCGGCTCGGGAAATTTTTTCATAATAGCGCTCGGCCATTCAGTGCTTGCTTTTCCTTTCGCGCTCCGCATAATAGGCAATGCTCTTGCCAAGGTTGATGATGCCTCCGTTGATGCCGCGAAAACCCTCGGCGCAAATGATTTTTCGGTTTTGAAACTGGTTCAGCTTCCGCGCATTAAAGGCGCAATCCTTGCTTCCATTGCTTTCGGCTTTGCGGTTTCCCTCGGCGAGCTCGGTTTGGTTCTGGTGCTTTATGACGGCGTCTTTCCGACGATGCCTGTGTACATTTTCAGGCTTCTCGGCACTTACCAGATTTTTGCCGCAACAACAATGGGTCTGGTGCTTGCGTTCATAAGCTTTATTTCGTTCTATGCTATAGAAACTTTTTTGAAGGATGTAAGGGTGTTCTGAAATGCGCATCGAACTGAAAGGCATAGGAGTTGCTTACAAGGACTGGAAACTCGAAAATTTTTCCTCTGTTTTCAAATCCGGCTCGTTCGTTTCAGTGCTCGGCCCAAGCGGCTCAGGCAAAACAACCCTCCTCAGGCTCCTTTGCGGGCTGGAAAAGCCTTCTTCTGGAAAAATCCTCTTCGGGGAAAAAGATGTAACCAAAACTGCTCCGGAGGAAAGGGGCCTTGGAGTTGTTTTCCAGGGCAACTCGCTTTTTTCGCACCTCGATGTTTTCGGGAACGTTGCTTTCGGCCTCAAAATGAAAAAGGAAAAAGATTTGGAAAAAAAGGTTTCCGAAGCTTTGCGTCTTGTTCATTTCGAGGGTTTTGGAAGGCGGAATGTAAATTTTTTGAGCGGCGGTGAACAGAAGCGCGTGGCCATTGCGCGCGCGATAGCCTTCAATCCGAGCGCTCTGCTTTTGGATGAGCCGTTCAACGGCCTTGATGGCAAGCTCAAGGAGGGAATGAAGCTCTTCCTGAAAGAGCTGCGTGCAAAAACAGGGCTCACGGTAATACTGGTTACACATGACCTTGACGAGGCGTTTTTCCTGAGCGACAGGCTAATAGTAATGAACAACGGTTCAAAGGAGCAGGAAGGCACTCCTTTCGATGTCCTTCTCAAACCCGCAAATTCTTTTGTAAAGGATTTTTTTTCTGACTATTTCGTGGTTGAGGCAAAGCAGCAAAAATCCCGAAAAGGAAACGTGATAATAGGCAATTTTTCCGTTCCCGCGCAATCTGGTTCCGGAAAGCCGGTAATAATTTTCAAGAAAACAAATTACCGGTTCATTGATGGAAAGACCTGAACTCTTTGCTTTTCATTGGAACAAAAACAAATGTGCTTTCATAATAGGTTTTCTTGAACGGCTTGCCTTCCCGCTTAATCATTATTTCCAGCATCTGTGTGCCTTCATCACCTACAGGCGCCACAATGCGCCCGCCTTCATTCAATTGGTCGAAAAGCTTTTTTGGAATGAATGGGCAGGCGCAGCTCACGAGTATGCGGTCGAACGGCGCCTTTTCCGGCCAGCCTTCGTAACCATCGGCATTCAGTATCTCCGCGTTTTTAATTTCCTCTTTTTCAAGGTTTTTTTTGCATTGCTCTGCCAATTCCCTGAGTGTTTCGACGCCGAAAATTTTCCCTTCTCCGCCCGCGATTTTTGAGAGAAGCGCAATCACATAACCGAATCCGCTGCCAACTTCAAGCACCGCCATTCCTTTTGAAACGCCGAGCAGCTCCAGCATTATCGCTATTGTCGAGGGCTGTGAAATTGTCTGTCCCTGCCTTAATGGGAGAGCTTCGTCCTCATAGGCGTACCGCCTGAATTTTTCAGGAACGAAGTTTTCCCGCTTTACTTCAAGGAAAGCGTTTTTCACTTCCGCGCTTTTTATTGCGAAGCCCGAAATGTATTCAACAAGCCGCGTTCTCTTTGCGGCGAATTCATTTTTCATTTTCTTCCCGCTCGCGCATCATTTTTTTGAGGTCCTTCAGCTTGGAAATCGAGTAAAGTTCCTCCTCAAAAATTATGGGCACGTCATCAATGCTCCTGCGCCCGAATTCCTTCGCGATTATTATGGAGTCCGCATCCGAGGCGCCGCGCATTTTTTTCAATTCCGCGGCTTTTCTCGGTATGTCGAATTTTCCTTTGCCTGTGCTGATGAATATGCCCTCCACCGCGCTCCCGTACGCATCAAATGGCGAGTGCCTGAACAATGCCATTTTCACTCCGAGCTCGCGTATCCTCTCCAGCAGTTTTTCCCCTGGCTCCTCGTCGAACTCCTCCTTTTCGGGCCTGTTGCCCAGCAAACTTATTTCCTTTACAAAGCCTTGGTGGAGATGTTCCTCCATTTTTTTTGCGGTTTCAAGCGATGTGCTCGCGCCCTTTTCAAACCTGTAAAGGGTTTCGCTCGCAACCCCAAGCTTTTTCGAGAGCTCATCCATGGATAATTCCATTTCTTCGCGCTTTTCCCGCAGCTTTTCAAAGTTAATTTCAACAATGTTTTTGCCCTTGAAATGCCGCACTTTCGGCAGTTCATTCTCAAGGGCCTTTTCGAACGTGCCTATGGCGACAACCGGAATCCCGTACCTTTCGTACACCACGCCGTTTTCAAGTCCGAATACCTTGGTTTTTTTCCCTATGATTACGCAGTTCGCTTCGAGAACGCTTCCGAGCTTGCGCAGTTCCTCGCCCTGCTCCTTCCTTATGGAATCAATGTTCTCGTAAATTTTTACGATGAGTTTTTTGTTTCCCTTTACGGCTATGAGGTCAAAGCACGTGTTGGTGCGGAAGAACGTGGTTACGGCGTATCCATTTTCGTGCAGCGCGCTTATTGTGCGGTTTATGGTTTCCTCCCGCATTTCAAATCACCGAAGCAATAAATGCCAGCAGTGCCGCAATCATGCCGTACTTGCCGTATTTCTGCGCCGCGCCGAAGCTTTTTTGCGCGCAGAGCCTGTATGAATTTGCGAAGAGCAGCGCGGATACCGCAAGCAGTATTATAAAATAAATTCCGGTCATGAGGCCAATGCCCCATGCCGCGAGCGAGAAACCGAGCGCGAGCGCGTAGAGTCCGAGCACGATTTTTTTTATTTCCCCGAATCCAATGAGCATTGGAAGGGTTTTTTTCTCGCCCAAGTCCCCTTTAATGTCCTGTGCATCCTTGATTATTTCGCGCGCAACGTTCGCGAAGAATGCGGATGCCGCGAGGAAAATTATTGTGCCATAGGATTGCGCTATTGATGCGCCATAAATCAAAGTCATTGCGGTTCCCAACGCAACCACAAGGTTGCCGATGAACTTGCGCTGCCTCATCAATGCCGAATAAATTACTAGCAGCGCGGAAACTCCAAGGGCGATTGCAAGGGCATGGCTGTTAATATATAAAGAAATAATAATGCCCGCGCCGAAGAGGAGGGCGCTTGCAAGGAGCGCGGAGTCCGCACTTATTTTTCCATGTGCAATGAAATTCTTTTTCCACATTCTCGTGTCGGTTTTTTCGTCGAAATAATCGTTGATGATGTTTCCCGCGCCCGTTACCAGGATTGCGGCAAGCATTGCGAATGCCAATGGCTGCATGAACGCGATTGAATTGAGTGCAACGCTGAAGCCGACAAAAACGCCGATTGCGGCAATTGCGGAGTTGCCCGGTCTTGTTGCGAGAAACAGTTCCCTTAGCATGCAGGAATAAGTGGCGTAAACCCCTTTAAACCATTTTTCCCGCTGCTCATTGAGGCTTAACGGGGTAAATTCAGGGTTTTTGGCTTTGCTTAACCTGTGGAAATTCAGGTTATTTCAGGCTGCTGCAGTTTTCTTTTTGGCTTTCTTCTTGAGCCTGAGCCTCTTGCTGTTGCATTTCCTGCATTTCAATGGCTTTTTGCCTTTTTGGCCCCTTATTTTGGCGTTGCATCTCATGCATATCCAGACGTTCTCAAAGAGCCTTTTGATTACAGGGATTGACATGGCCATTTTTGTTCACGCCTTTACCTAAAGAGTATTTGTTAACAATTCCCTTCAGTGAAACTATTTTAAAGCAATTGCCCACCATTTTCTTTCTGCAGTTTAGGCATTCTTTTCTTTTTCATAAGTTCCTGTATTTGCGGAAAGGGAAGAAAACTGTTGTGCCCCGATCGTCTAGCCCGGCCAAGGACACCGGCCTTTCAAGCCGAGAACCCGGGTTCAAATCCCGGCCGGGGCACACTTTTTTTAGCGCCCATGGACTCTGGGACAAAATTGGGTGATTTTGTGGTTTTTGGGTTTTTTTAGCCCAAAATGACCACGTATGCCCGTTT
>AQRS01000018.1 GCA_000402355.1 Candidatus Iainarchaeum andersonii SCGC AAA011-E11 | reverse complement strand
CAACACATTTCTACACCGCCTTCCGGGCAAAAAGCAACATAAGCGACATCGCCCCTGGTAATAACCACTGAAAATTTCATTTCCATCCAAGTCACCTAATAATAAACCGTCAAAGAAGAATAAAAAGTATTGTATAGAGGACGCGGAGAGAGGGATTCGAACCCTCGCACCCTTTCGGGTCCACGTCGCTCGGAGTCAATCCACTCGAGCGTGGCGCATTTGACCGGGCTCTGCCATCTCCGCATACTCCGTAGCTCGGTGCCGGAATGATTGAACCCAGCTAAGTTTAAATAGTTTTCAAGAAGACGGAAACTGAAGAAAAAGAAAAAAGGGGCAAAAAGCCCCGTTTATGCTCTGCGCAACCGAGTTATTTCTTGGTTGCAGCGTAAATGATTCCGCCTATCGCGGCTAATACTGCGCCGAGGATTGCCGCTATTGGCAATGCGATTACCGAGCCGATTACGCCTATTGCGCCTCCGACTGCGGCTGTTCCGGCATTACCCGCTACACCGGCTATTCCAAATCCGAGTGCGGCGCCGATTACCGAGAACACTATTCCCATTATTCCTCCGACTATGCCAAAGACTACTCCTGCCACTGCGCCGATGATTGCTCCGTCAACGAGCTCTGTTTTGCCCTTTGACGCGTCCTGTGTACACAGATAACCAACGGCTATGGCGATAATGAGGCCTACAGGTGCGAGAATCAATAATATCAGGTTGACAACAGGTACAAGCCCTATTATGCCCACTATTATTCCCCAAACCAAGGCTATCATTGCGGCCTTTTTCCACGTGGCCGAAAATGCTTTTCCAATGTCCGCCATTTTTTTTTACCTCCCTTCAAGTATACTTGTACTTAGTAACATTCCCCTGCTTTTAAAGTTTATCGTCAAGTGCCACACCAAGGTTAACCTAATAACGAAAAACTTTGCTTTTTTCAGTCGATTGCCTTAAAAAATCCCGAAATTCTGCGGAAAGTTTTTATACGACTGTCAGCAATAGGTTGGCAGGGAGATGTGCAGTTTGCTATCTTCGCTTCGCTCGATAGTAATGTTACGCGCTGATTTTTTCTACCAGGCTTTCGGCTATCTTCCTCGCAACGGCCTTTTCATTCGTGTTCTTCACAATGATTTTGCCGCTCTTGAAAAGCGACACATCTTTCCCCCCAATCTTAAGCATCAATAAGTACGGGGTTTCCATTTCCACGAAAACCTCGTTCCCGCGCAGATTTGCGGCGGCTTCCTCAAGGTCGAGCTTTAACTCATTCTTCGGAATGAACTCGTAAGCAACCCTTGATTTGCAGGGCTGGCCGACAAAGTCATTAAACTCGATTTTCATGAAGTATAGGAACCGCGAGGGCCTATTTTAACCTTACTCTGTTTATGTAGAAACTTTGGTTGTTATTTTATTGGTGTTTCGCAAATTCCTCTTCGGAAACCTTTGCCAGCTCAAGCGCGCTTTCCGGAACGACTATATTTACCTAACTTCCATTTGGCAGACTCAAGTGTCACGCTGCCCAGAATCCAGAAAGAAGAAAATGAGTCGATTGCAAACTTACTTTTTCACAAAGATGGTTGAAAAATATCCTATCAATAAGGCACATAAAAGACTTATTGTAAGCGAACTTTTGAAAATGTCGAAACCAATGGAATCCATTTAGCGTCCCGAAAAATAATTATTAGAATTCTACTCCTTAAACTCAACTTCATCAATCAGCCCATCGCCGTTCAGATCAAGGCCCTCGACTACGCGCGCGAAAATTTTATCATTATGCTGATTAGGTTTCACAGCTTTTGAAGCATGCTTTGCGAGTGCAAGTATTGCCGAAATTGTTCCAGTATTGCGCTTGCCTGCAACAATGAGAATCCATTTCCCCTTGAAATGCGGATGGGGGATTTTTTCAACTATTCCAATCGAATCCTCCAAATACTCTTTTCCTGAAGCCTCTGATTTAATCACCCAGTTGCCTCCCGAAGGAACAAATTTGATTGGAAGGAACTGGTTCACCTGCTCAGCTAGCTTGTTGGTTACAGGCCCCCCAATTATCACGAGGTTCGAATTTTCATCCTTTAAATCCTTCACCATGGTGTCCAGGAAAACGAGCGGCAATTCAAACCCCTCGCAGTTCGCGCCGAGGAAAACCGCGAGTTCCGTTGCCAAGTGGCCATCCCTCGCGCGCGCCTTGTAAGGCCCATGAGGGTCGGGAGAGCCGACCACTATTTTGCCCGAAAAAATGCCGTTTTTGGTGAATTCCTTGAGGAATCCTGAAGCCCCGTTCTCCGAGGCCGTTTCCTTCTTCATCAGCTTCGGCCTGCTTTTCGCCTTCTCGGGGTTTGGAACAACAGCAAAGGAACTGAACAGCGCGGAGTAATACTTTGCCGTTGCGCCTTGCTTATCCTCTGTTTTCTCGACATCAATGAGACCTGCATTCTTGAGCTGCTTTATATGGTAGTAAACCTTCTGCTCGTTCAAGGAAAGTTCCTTGGCCAGCTCCGCAGGGTAGCTCGCTTTCTCCTGCAGCCTGCCGAAAATGCGCAGGCAATCCCTGTTCGAAAGCGGCTTCAAAAGCTCTGGCTTGGCAATAACCTTAGTCGGAATCTCTTTGACCGAATCCGAATCCTCTAAAATCAACCTATCCACAAAACCACCAATAAAGTAATACTACTATGAACTATTTTATAATGGTGCCTATGATATATTTAAATATGTGTTTTTGGTTACTTATTAGTCAAGCGACCATTGATTCGTATGTGCGGCATTGTTGGTGTGATTTCGGATAACGCGGCTTTGAAGGCCTTCAACGGGCTTAGAGCCCTTGAATACAGGGGCTACGACTCCTGGGGCCTCGCCTATCCGGAAAGCGGGGGCATTTTTGTGGTGAAAAAAATCGGCCAGATAGGAAAGGCCGGAACCGATTTTTCCAAAAGCGCTGGCATAGCAATGGGCCATACGAGATGGGCGACCCACGGCAAAGTGACCGAAGAAAATGCGCACCCGCATTCATCCATGGACAAAAGCATTGCGATTGTGCATAACGGAATTGTCGAGAATTATGCGGAACTCAAAAGCGAACTCGTTTCAAAGGGCTATTCATTCAAATCAGAAACCGATTCGGAAGTAATAGCGAACCTCATCCAGGAAAAACTGAAAACCGAAAAAACTTTCGAGGGCGCAGTGAGGAAAGCGCTTTTGGAATTGGAGGGCAGCTACGCGATTGTTGCAATGCGCAAAGGCGAGGAAAAACTGGTTTGTGCCCGCGACGGCTCTCCCCTTGTTCTTGGGGTTGCAGAAAACGCCTGCTTCGCGGCCTCGGATGCGACCGCGTTCATTTCCGAAACAAAAAAAGCGATTTTTCTCGAGGACGGCACAATGGCAGTGCTGAACAAGCAGCTAAAAGTGTTTGAAACTAAAACAGGCGCGCAGCTTAAGGCTGTTCCGAAGGAGCTCTCCTGGGATTTCGAACAGGCCCAGAAAGGGGATTATGAGCACTTCATGCTCAAGGAGATTTATGAACAGCCAAGGCTCCTGAAGAGCGCAGCCAACCAGCCAAAGGACAAAATGGAAAAATTCGTTTCCATGCTGCGCTTCGCACAGAAAATTTATTTTACGGGCTGCGGAACATCTTATCACGCGTGCATCAGCGGCGCATACATGTTCAGTTCCATTGCAAAAACCCAGGTCATGCCTGTTCTTGCGTCGGAGTTTTCGCTGCAGGAAAATTTCGTGGATGAAAACGCATTGGTTGTGGCGGTCAGCCAGAGCGGCGAAACCGCGGATTTGATAGAAGCCATAAACATTGCAAAGGGAAAGGGCGCAAAAATTGCGGGCATAGTGAACGTAATGGATTCAACCGTAATGCGCCTCAGTGACGCAACCCTTCTCATGAATGCCGGCCCGGAAATTTGCGTGCTGTCCACGAAAAGCTACACCATGCAGCTTGCACTCATGCTGCTTCTCGCTTCCTATGTTTCGGGAAAAGAAGAGGAGGCAAAGCGCCTTCTCTCGGGCCTTTCCACCGGCGCCGCAAAAATCCTTGAATCAAACTCCGAAAAAATAAAGGAAATAGCCAAGGGGCTTTCTCGCGCAAAAGACATTTTCGTAATCGGGAGGAAAAACGCTTTTCCAACCGCATTGGAAACCGCGCTCAAAATCAAGGAAGTGAGCTACATCCATGCGGAAGGTTTTGCCGGCGCAGAATTGAAGCACGGCACAATAGCCCTCATTGAGGAAGGCACCCCCGCGATAGTGCTTTCAACCAGCCAAACGAGAAAGCAGGTGGCAAGCAACGCGATTGAAATGAGGAGCAGGGGCGCAAAAATAATAATGGTTGATTCAATCCCGCATCCCGATTTTGATTTCAGCATTCTTGTTCCGGATTTTGGCGAAGCCAATCCCATTGCGCTGGTCCTGCCTATGCAGCTGCTCGCCTATTACATTGCTCTGGAACGCAAATTGGACCCCGACAAGCCCCGTAATTTGGCTAAATCTGTCACGGTGAAGTGATTCTGCATGAAGCAATTGTTCGGCACCGACGGAATCCGCGGCAAGGCAAACCAATACCCGATGACTCCGGAACTGGCTTTGAAGCTCGGGAAGGCCGTCGCAATAAAGTTTGCCGTTGGGGAAAGCCGCCCGAGAATAGTCATCGGTAAGGACACGAGGCTTTCCGGCTACATGCTCGAAACCGCGCTGACCTCCGGTTTGGTCGCCATGGGGGCGGACGTTCTGTTGGTAGGCCCGATGCCGACTCCCGCAATCTCGCACCTCACGCGCTCCCTGAATGCGGACGCCGGCATAATGATTTCGGCCTCCCACAACCATGCCGAGGACAACGGAATAAAGATTTTTGATTCAAAAGGGTACAAGCTCTTCGATGAGGACGAGGAGGAAATAGAAAAAATAATTTTTTCCGAAAAAATGGAGAGCGGAGCATTGAACGGCAAGCACATTGGAAAGGCATTCCGCATCAATGATGCCCAGGGCCGCTACATCGAATTCGCAAAAGCGTCAATCGGAAACATTTCCCTGAGGGGCATAAAGGCGGTTGTTGACTGCGCGAACGGAGCCGCCTATCGGGTTGCGCCCCAGATATTTTCCGAGCTTGGCGTCGAAATAATGCCGATAAATCACGAGCCCGACGGCCTGAACATAAACCTGAACTGCGGCGCGACACACTTTGCCGGTCTCATCCAAAAAGTTCTGGAAACAAAAGCAGACATTGGAATAGCCCTGGATGGCGACGCGGACCGCGTGATAATAATCGATTCGGAAGGAAAAGAAATCAACGGCGACCGCATATTGGCGGCGCTTGCGCTTGACATGCAGAACAACAACGAGCTTGCGCAGAACACTGTCGTGGCAACAGTAATGAGCAACGCGGGGTTTGAGAAGCACCTGAAAAATAACAGGCTTAAAATCGTGAGGGCTCCCGTTGGCGACCGTTACGTGATTGAGGAGATGCGCAAAAATTCCTTCACTCTCGGCGGCGAGCAGTCAGGGCACATTATTTTCGGCAAGTACTCGACCACCGGTGACGGCATAATTGCCGCGCTGCAGATTATGCGCCTGATGAAGCAGTTCGGCAAGCCCGTTTCAAAGATATGCAATTCCTTTGAATTGTTCCCCCAGGTGCTCGTGAACGTAAAAGTAAGGGAAAAAAAGCCATTGAACGAAATTGCTTCGGTTCAGAAGCTCATTGATTCTTACTCGAAAAAATTCGCTGGCAATGGAAGAATACTGGTCCGCTACAGCGGAACGGAGAACATCTGCCGCGTAATGATCGAGGGCGCAAATGAAAATGAAATAAAGCTCGCGGCGGAGGAAATCGCGGAAAAAATCAGGGGAGTGATAGGCGTTGAATGAGGAAATAAAAAAGCTCGTTTCGGAAACAGAATTGCTTATTGAAAAGAACGCTGTGTTCAGGTTCTGGGAACAGCTTGAAAAAGTGGAGAAAATCCTTCCAGGGATTGAGCAGAAAAATTTTGGCGTTATTGAGCAGGGAGTAGTTGTTCGGGGCAAACTTTTCCTTGGAAAGGGCTCCATAATAAAGGCCGGTTCGCGCATCGAGGGAAATGTTTTCATAGGCGAGAATTGCGTAATCGGCCCCAACGCCTATTTGCGCAAGGAAGTGGTTATAGGAAACAATTGCCACGTCGGCACATCCGAAATAAAATCCTCCATTATTCTTTCAAATTCAAATGTTCCGCACTTTTCCTATGCCGGGGATTCTGTAATCGGGAGGAACTGCAACCTCGGTGCGGGAACCAAAATCGCAAACCTCAGGCATGACAATGCGAATGTGAAGGTAATGCTGAACGGAAAGAAAACTGATTCGGGCAGGAGAAAGCTCGGCGCTCTTTTGTTTGATGATATCAAAACAGGCGTGAATTCGAGCATTAATTGCGGCGCAATCCTTGAAAAGGGCTCGCGCCTGAAGCCGAATGAGTTCAGGAAATGATTTTCCGCGCGCTTACTTGGAAATTAATTTCCCGTTCACCGCGTCAATGAGCACATCCCTTTCCTTCGCGTCCTCGGAAAGAACAATGTGCCAAACCGGCTTGTAAACGGAATCTATTTTCTTGATTACTATCCTGGGCCAGAGCTTCTTTAGCCCCTCGATTATTTCATCCCTCGAGAACTGCTCCCTTTCCACGCTCAAAGCCTCTACCTTCACGAACGGCAGCCTTGACAGCGAACCAAGCAGCTCGTGCTTCTCGTTGGGTGGCAAATCAAGCTTTTCCTTCAGGAAAAAAAGTGTTTTGCCGGTTTTCTTGTCGACAAGCCTTCCCGCAACCCCGTTCTCCATGAGCCTCTGCATTATTCTCCTGACTTTCGCCTCGTCAAGCTCCGTGCGCGCCATTATTTCCTCCAAAACAAGCTCCTTCTGGAGGCTCTTGAGCACAAGCACTTCCTCTTCGCTCATCTGTGCAATCTGCCTCAATCCTTTGGATTCAATGAAATTCCCGTCCTTGAAATGAACAAGTTCACAGGTGCGCGAATCAACATAGCATTCCCTCGCAACGAATTCATTTCCGCGGCTCATGGCGTGGAACTCTATTTTCAGGAGCGGAATGTACTTGATTTGTATTGATTCTATCCTCTCCCCAACCCCGAACAGCCCCAAAAAAGTTTTTTTCCTGAGGTGGTTAACGGTTCTCCTCGCGGTTTCCTCGTTAATCCTTTTGGGCAAGGCAATGAGTTCAACCGCGCCGGAAGACTCTTCCGGGGTTTCGCCTTCTTCCCCGGCAATTTCATCCCCGCTTTCTTCATCCGCGCCTTGTGCCTCTTCATCCTCCCCGCCGGGCTCTTTTTCCTCCGAATCTTCTCCCCCGGAGTCCTCATCTTCAGATGTGAGTTCCTTCACCGCGCTTTTGTGCGAATAGCCCTCAATCATTATGCACTCATCAGTAACGACAAGCCCCTTTGCCCCGAGCCTTTTCAACACATCATCAAACTCGACCGAAGCCCCGTACTTGCTGTTCAATGTGTCAACCGCGAGGCGCGCCTTCTCAATGTCCACCATGCCGCTGTTGTGCGCGTCCCTCCAAAGCATTTCAACGGCGAGCTTTTCAACCTGCTTTTCCTCCATTGATTCCGACATTCCGGAGGTTTCCGCGTCGCGGCCCTCGTGCTGGCTCTTTCTCGGCCTGATTGCCATTACAAATGCGCGCGAGGTTTCCTCGCGCCTGTCACCCGTAACGGCAACTCCCACAGGAAGCGTTTTGATGAAGTTCGGCACCCTGTACATCCTGGGCATTATTGTCGGCGTTCTCTTGAAAACCGCCTTGATGTCATCATCAAAAATAAGCTTGTGAGTCATTATCACGTCGAGCTGGCTCAAAACCTTGGTGTTGATTGCGCTCGGCTGCTGCGTGGCAAACACAAGCGAGAGCCCTGGCCTTCTTCCCTGCTTCACGTACTCAATCAGGCCCGCTGTTGCAGGAGTCACTTCATTCCCGCTCGGAATCAAAGTGTGCGCTTCATCAATGAAAAGCCATGTCGGCGGAACCTCGAGCTCGAGCAATTCATTCACGTCAAGGCTCTTGAACTTGTTTGCGGCCTCTTTTCTCGTGGAAATCTTTCTCGCGGAGAGAAGCCTCCTCGCAAGAATCCCGATTACAAGTGCGGTTACCTTGTCGTCAAGGAATGAGGTGTCAAGGATTGTCAATTGCCCCTGCCTCGAGAGCTCGCCCAAAGGAGTTCCCTTCTCGTGGAATATCCCCCAGTCCTTTGCGGCCTCAAACCTGCTTACAAGCGCGCGGATTGAATCCTGCTTGTAGCCCTTGTCGCGGCTGTTCAATTCCGAATCAGTTTCGAGGCAGCGAACCAAATCCTCAATCGAGTAACTCTTTCCCTTTCCCAAAACCTTGTTGTTTGTTTCGGTTTCCTTGTACCCTTTCTCTACTTTTTTGAGCGCCTTGTCCAAAAGCAAACCGGAAACGCTGAACCTGTCCATGCCGAATGTCAATGACCAGTCCTCGCTCGTGAGAAGGGAAGGCTGTATCGAGAACCCGGCATCATAAGTGGATTTTGGAACCTCTTTCCTCACTCCTTCCGGAATGAAAACCTTTAGGTTCTTGAGGCCTTTCGGCTCGAGGCCCCATTCAACCAGCTTTTCTATTTCCTTTTCCTCATTGTTCGGGAACCTCATGGACCAGAAAACGCCTATGGGGTCGACAACCACGATTCCGACGTTCGTATTTTTTTCCGCGAGCTCCTCCGCAATAACCCCCAAAACGTATGACTTTCCGGAGCCGCGCGAGCCGCACACGAAAATCACGTGCGGGTTCAATGAGTCAAGGTAAACATCATAATTCTCGAACTCCTTTTCCTTTACCCTTCCGAGCTGCAGGGCGGCGTCGTAACCGTATTTCTTGAAGATGTTTGCCGTTCTGCCGATGAAAACGCTTTTCCTTTCCTTGTCATTCAGGAACATGAGTTTTTCGCCGAGCTGCGGCTCAGCTTCTCCGGTCGCCATTGATGCCTTCTCAAGGATTGTTTTCCTTATTTCATCCTTTCCCGGAATCTTGCTTTTTCCTTCCTCGTCAAACTCCTCCAATTCCTCTTCAGCGCCATAGCCTTCTTCCGTTTCCTCATCATTGCCTTCTTCCAACTCTTCTTCACTGCGGTCTTTTATTTTCTCTTCTTTGTTTCCTTTTTCCCTGTCATCATCCAAGCTTTCATCTTCGCTGTTTTCTTCGTCGCCTTCATCCGGTTCTTTTTCTATGGGTGCGGTTTTCTTTTTTGCGGGCTTTTGCAGCTCTTCATCGCTTTCTTCTTCGGTTTTCTCCTCATCCGCTATTTCCCGGACTTCCTCACTTAACTCATCATCTTCCCGGGCTTCTTTGCGGGGCTTTTTCCTTTTCGCAGGCCTTGGCTTTTTATCTTCATTTTCCTTTTCGATGCCCTCTTCAGGCTCTTCCTCGTCATCCTCTTCATCTTCTTCAGGCCCCTCATCTTCCTCGCCAGGCATTATTTCCTCTTCGTTCTTGTCAAGCGCCGACTTCAATTCTTCCGCCTTTTTGCCCTCAATAACATCATTGAAAATGTCCGTGTCTTCTGATGCCCTGCTGATGCTGACCCTTTCACCCTCGCCGAAAGCCCTCGGCTTTTCCCCGGTCTCTTTTTCCGCCTTTTTCGGTTCTTTGGGCTCTTCCTTTGCATTCCTGCCTCTAGCCATGAAAACCAGAACCAATTACGCAATTAAAGAATATATAGGTTTCAGTTGCAGTTCGCGTAATCCGCCCATTCGGCTTTACGAGTTCATTGGCGAAGAAACGGGCCGCGCGAACCTGGCTTTTTCCGTTTTTGCAATCGCGAATTTTACAGGTATTTTTTGGCCTTCAGGAGCTCCGCATTCAGGATTCCCCCGCCCGCGGCTCCCCTTATTGTGTTGTGCGAAAGCCCCACAAAGCGCCAGTCAAGCACGTTGCACTCCCTCAGCCTTCCAACAGAAACAGCCATTCCCTTGTCAGTGTCCCGGTCAAGCCTCGGCTGGGGCCTGTTCTCTTCTTCGCGGTAAATAATCGGCTGCTTCGGGGCAAAAGGAAGTTTAAGTTCCTGCGGAACCCCTCTGAATTTTTTCCACGCATCAAGAATTTCTGCGCGCGAAGGCTTTCTCTCAAAAGAAACAGAAACGCACGCGAGGTGCCCGTCAATAACGGGAACGCGGTTGCAGTGCGCCGAAATCTCTATTCCAGAAGCGTTCACTATTTCCCCGTTCCTCATAGAGCCAAGTATCTTGAGCGGCTCGTTCTCGCTCTTTTCCTCCTCTCCCCCAATGAACGGAATCACGTTGTCGATAATGTCAAAGCTCGAAACTCCAGGATGGCCGGCTCCGCTCACGGCCTGTAAGGTTGTCACAATGACTTTCTTGACTGAAAATTTTTTGTGCAGCGCGAACAATGGCGTCATGTAGCTCTGCAGGGAACAATTCGGCTTCACCGCAATGAAACCTTTTTTCCAGCCCCTGTTCTTCTGTTGTGCAGGAATAATGCTTATGTGCTCGGCGTTGATTTCCGGAATCAGCATTGGCACATCCCTTGTCCACCTATGCGTTGAGGCGTTTGAAACCACTGGCGTTCCTGCCTCCGCATATTTTTCCTCCAAAATTTTCGCCACAGGCGGATCAAGCGCCGAAAAAACAAAGTCGCACTCCTTTGCGATTTCTTTTGCCTGTGCGGCATCCCGAACCATTAATTCCTTCGCGGTTTGCGGAATTTCCTTCTGCATGTGCCATCTCCCTGAAACTGCTTCGGAATACTTTTTTCCCGCGGACCTTTCCGAAGCGGCAACGCATGAAACCTCGAACCACGGGTGGTTCTCCAAGAGCGCGAGGTACTGCTGCCCCACCATTCCGGTTGCGCCTAAAATCCCTGCCCTGATTTTTTTCATTCAACCACCGATTTACGCTCTTATTTGTGCTCCAAAAACTCTTTATGCAGAACCCTCACGCATTTCTCCAGATTTTTGTCGTCAACCACGATGCTGGTGCTCACTTGTGATGCTCCGTGCGAAATCATTTCAGGAAACACGTGTATCCGCGAGAGCGCAATAAACGCCCTTTTGAGTATGTTTTTGCCGTTTCTGATATCGCCGACAAGGCTTATGCTTGCCATTTTTTTCCAAATCCGAATCTTTCCAAACCCGCTGAATCTCTTTTCCAGTTCATTTAATTTTTCGCTCTGACCAACCGTAACCGCAATGTCAACCTCGCTTGTTGCGATCAAATCTATCGATATGTCAAGGTCCCCGAATTGTTCAAAAACCTTTGAAACAAACCCGGATTGCCCCAGCATCCTTGTCGAGTATATGTCCACAACCACGATATTTCTCTTAAAACTTATTCCAGTGAGCTCCGAGCTTTTGTTTTTGAACTTTTTCAGGACTATTGTTCCCTCTTCGCGGGGCTTGAAATAATTCTTGACAATGACCGGTACATTTGCGCTCATTGCGGGAAGAATGGAATATGGGTGGAATATTTTTGCGCCGAAATAAGCGAGTTCGGATGCCTCCTCAAAAGAAACCTTCCTGACATGCCTGGCTTTTTTTACCATGCGCGGGTCGGTTGTAAGAAGCCCGTCAACATCTTTCCATATCTCAATTGCGTCCGCTTTTATTGCGGATCCGATTACGGAAGCCGTGAGATCGCTGCCGCCCCTGCCGAGCGTTGTAATGTTTCCGTCTTCATCCTTTGCGATGAAACCCGTGACTATCGGCGTGTATTTGTATTTCTTTTTGAGATGCGCAAATTTCCTTCTCACGGCCGCGTATGTTTCGTTCTTCAGTTTCGCGTTCATGAAATTCGAATCGCTCAGGAACCCGGCATCCCAAGCATCAAAATGCTTCACTTTAATTCCGGTGGAATTCAAATAACCAGCGACAATCCTCACCGCAAGCCTCTCCCCGAAAGAAACCAAAAAATCCTCTGTTTCAGGGGTCAGGCCTTTGGTGAGCGAAATCCCTTTGAGGAGGTTTTCAAGCTCCGACAAAAGAGATTCAACCTCTTTTTTATCCGCCTTGAGCTCTTTTGCGAGCCCCAGATGAAAATCCCTTATCTGCCTTATATGCACTTTGCCCCCGAGCGCATCATTTCCCGCAGAGAGCAGGTTGTCGGTTGTTTTCCCAAGCGCCGAGAGGACAACTATGGGTTTTTTCTTCAACCGCGATTTTATTATTTCACAGGCATTCCTGATTCTTTGCGGATTAGCAAGAGAACTGCCCCCGAATTTCATCACGAGCATACCTGAATAGAATTCGAAATTTTTAAATGGTGATCATTTATGGCAAAGCCGTGCATGCGGAAAAATGGCTTCCTCAAAAATCGTCCAAAAAAATAGTAAATTGCGGTTCCTCGCGGAACCGCGTGTGATTAAAATTTGCAAACTTCGAGAAATAGCCAAGAATTAATAGCTGTCTCTTTTTGGCTTGTGTTTCTGGTAGCAGTCCCTGCAGTAAACCGGCCTTCCTTCGGCAGGCTTAAACGGAACTTCAGTTTCCTTTCCGCAGTCAGAGCATGTTGCAGTATACATCTGCCTAGGTCCCTGATTGCCGAAATCCCTATAACCCATTACTTTTTCCTCCTGTTTGATAACTAGGCACACTGCGAAAACCAGCATTAAAGGCCTGTGTTTCCCCGTTGCCTGATTCATACTTTTTTCCACCAAGGCTATTTAAAGTCATTGTTTGGGTTCAAAAAAGCCGTTTTGCCCTTTTTTTCGGCTTCGCCAAAACCATGGTTTTGACTCATTTACCCATGTTTTTCGGTCATTAAGTTAAAAAATTTGTGTCCCGCTATTCTTTGCATGGCAAAAAAAACCGTTATCGGCCTCGTTCAGATGTCAATGACAGGGGACAAAAACGAGAACCTTGAAAAGGCAGTTTCCCTCGCGAGGAAAGCCGCCTCGAAAGGCGCACAGATAATCTGCCTGCCCGAGTTGTTCGGCACGCTTTACTTTCCGCAAAAAAGCAAGGGCAAATCCGCATTTTTGCTCGCGGAACCAATCCCCGGAAAAACAACCAAGAACATGGGCGCGCTCGCAAAAGAGCTCGGCATAGTAATAATCGTGCCTTTGTTCGAAAAGGCGGGCAAAAAATTCTACAACGCCATTGCAGTCATCAGTGAAAAAGGAAAGCTGCTCGGAAAATACAGGAAAATGCACATTCCCCACGACCCTTTGTTCTGGGAAGCCAATTATTTCGCGGAAGGCAACCTCGGCTTTAAGGTTTTCAAAACAAAATTCGGCAAAATCGCGCCGCTCATATGCTTCGACCAGTGGTTTCCCGAAGCCGCAAGAATCAGCGCACTCAATGGAGCAGACATAATATTTTACCCTACTGCAATAGCAACGCCTGTTGATGGAAAAGAGCCTGATGACTGGCACTCCGCATGGGAAACAATACAAAGGGGCCACGCAATTGCAAACGGAATACACGTTGCCGCGGTGAACCGCGCCGGCAAGGAAGGCAAACTCAAATTCTGGGGCGGCTCATTCATTTCCGACCCATTCGGAAAAATACTGAAACGCGCTTCGGCAAAAGAAGAAGTAGTGGTTGCTTCGGTTGATTTTTCAGACAACAAAAGGATAAGAGACGGCTGGGGATTTTTCGCAAAAAGGAGGCCAAAAAATTATGGTGCAATCAAAAAAAGGCGCTTCGGCTCCAAGTGAACTCGCCTATTTTTTTCCCGCGGAATGGGAGAAGCACGCCGCGATTTTCCTTTCCTGGCCGTATGACATAATTTCCTTCCCGAGCCTCGCAAAAGTAGAACAAACCTACTTGAAAATAATAAAGGCGCTCCAAGAAACCAAAAGTGAGGAAGTGAAACTCTTTGTTACGGGTGCGAGGATGAAAAAGCGCGCCATAAAAATCCTCGAAAGCAACGGAGCAGACGTTTCCAAAATCAAATTTTTTGTGCACGATTACGGCGACGTGTGGTTCCGCGATTATGGGCCGACTTTTGTTGTTGACCGCGGCGCAAGAAAACTTGCAATGGTGAAATGGAAATTCAATGCATGGGGAAACAAGTACCCGGAGCTCCTGAAAGACGATAAAATGCCCAAGGCAATCAATGAGCAAATGAAGTTGCCGTTCTTTGTTTCAGGAATAGTGATGGAGGGCGGCGCAATAGAAACAAACGGCAAAGGAGTGCTGCTCACAACCGAGGAGTGCCTCCTTAATCCAAACAGAAACCCCGGCATTCCTAAGGAAAAGATTGAGCAAATATTAAAATCGCATCTAGGCGTTTCCAAAATAATCTGGCTTCCGGGCGGAATTGAAGGCGATGATACTGACGGCCACATCGATAATCTCGCCAGATTTGTGGGCGAAAACACCGTACTCTGCTCTATTGAGGAGGATGAAAAAGATTCCAATTACCGCAATCTCCTGAAAAACCTTTCAATCCTGTCGGCCTCTACGGATTCTGCCGGAAAAAAATTCGATGTTGTCAAGCTGCCGTCCCCAAAAGTTTTTGCCGGCCAGAGAAAGCTTTCCGCGAGCTACTGCAACTTTTACATAGCCAATAATGCGGTTCTGGTGCCGCAGTTCGGAGTTGAAACCGACAAAAAGGCGCTTGAAATAATTGCGCACCATTTTCCTTCGCGGAAAGTAATCGGAATTGACTGCCTCGACCTTGTTTTCGGATACGGAACCATACACTGCATTTCACAGCAGCAGCCAAAAATCTAAATCCAATCAGTTTCACGAAAGCCTGTTTTTGTAATCTTCGTAGCCGAACTTCCTTACTACCTTGGCTTTCCCGCCCTTTTTTACAAGCACAACCGAAGGCAGTTTCACTCCGTTGAATGTGGTGTTTTTCACCATCGAGTAAATCGCCATGTCTGTAAACGCGAGCCTTGTTCCAATCTCAAGCTTTTTATCGAAAGAATAATCGCCAATGACATCCCCGGAAAGGCAGGTCAAGCCGCCGAGCCGGTAGGTGTATTTCTTTTCTCCCGGATTCCCGGAACCGATTATGTATGGCCTATAAGGCATTGCAAGAGTGTCCGGCATATGCGTTTCCGCGCTCGTATCCATGATTGCAATATCCATTCCGTTGTTTATCACGTCAAGCACACTTGAAACCAAAAAGCCAACGTTCAAAGCAACCGCTTCCCCGGGCTCGAGAATTACCTGTACCCCGTATTTTTTCTTGAAATCAATTATCAGCTTGCAGAGCTTCTCGACATCGTAATCCTTCCGCGTAATGTGGTGCCCTCCACCGAAATTCACCCACTTCATTTTCGAAAAATACTTTCCGAATTTTTCTTCAGCAGCCTTCAGAACCCTTTCAAGCGTGTCCGAATTCTGTTCGCATAGCGCGTGGAAATGCAGCCCGCTGATTCCTTGCAATTCAGTTTCATCAAAATTTTTCAATGTTACGCCCATCCTGGAGTTCGGCGCGCACGGGTTGTAAATTTCTGTTTCCACTTCCGCATACTCGGGGTTAATCCTTATTCCGGCCTCAACTTTGCCCTTCAGCTTTTTGCGGTATTTTTTCCACTGGGCAAAAGAATTGAACACAATGTGGTCGCACGTCTTCAGCAACCCGCGAATATCATTTTCGCTGTAAGCGGGCGCAAAAGCATGAACCTCTTTCCCGAATTTTTCTTTTCCCAGGCGCGCTTCGTGCGGCGAGCTCGCGCAAACGCCGTCGAGGTGCTTTTTTATTAGCGGGAACGTGCTGTGCATTGCAAAGCCCTTCAGGGCGAGAAGGATTTTGCAGCCCGTTTTCTTCTTCACGTAGCTAAGTACGCGGAGATTTTTCTCGAGAAGTGCCTCGTCAACTACGTAAAACGGCGTTTCAATTCGGCTCAAACCGGTCTTCGGAAAGCCCGTGTCATTTATGGCATAGAATGGGGTTTCTATCCTTCCGGGAGTTTTCCCTTGAAGTCTACTGTTTGCCAAGGCAAGCCCCTCCTGTTGAGTTCCTCCATGAACGGATCCGGGTTCAATTGTTCAACATTGAACACTCCCTTGCCTTTCCAGAGGCCCTTCATAATCATCATTGCCCCAATCACTGGGGGAACCCCTGCGGTGTAAGAAACTGCCTGCGACTGCACTTCCTTGTAAACCTCGGCGTGGTCACACACATTGTAAATGAATTTCCGAATTCTCTTGCCGTTTTTCGTGCCGTCAAGCACGCACCCGATTACGGTTTTTCCGGTATAGGTTGCGCCCAGGCTCGAGGGATCCGGCAAAAGCGCCTTCAAAAATTTTAAAGGAACAATCTTTTTGCCCTCAAACTCAATCTCGTCAATCCTGTTCAGGCCGAGATTCTGGATTACATTTAAGTGCGTAATGTAATTCTGCGAAAAGGTCATCCAGAACCTTATGCGTTCAAGGCCCCTGATGTTCTTCACCAATGATTCGAGCTCCTCGTGGAAAAGCAAGTAGCTTTTTTTGGGTCCTGCAACAGGATAATCAAAGTCGAAGCTCATTGACATTGGCTCGATTTCCTTCCACTTCCCCTTTTCCCAGTATTTTCCCTTCTGGGTTATTTCGCGGATGTTTATTTCAGGGTTGAAATTCGTTGCAAAGGGGTGCCCATGCGAACCAGCGTTGCAGTCAACAATATCAATGTTTTTTATCTCATCGAACAAATGCTTTTGCGCATACGCACAAAAAATGTTCGAAACCCCGGGGTCAAAGCCGCAGCCGAGCAAAGCCATTTTGCCGGCCTTTTTGAACTTCGGGTCATAAGGCCACTGCCAACTATAGCTGAATTTTGCCTCTTCCCGGGGTTCGTAGTTTGCAGTGTCAATGTAGTGCGTTCCGGTCTCGAGGCACGCATCCATTATGGTCAGGTCCTGATAAGGCAAAGCGAGATTAATCACGACTTCCGGCTCGAATTTGCTTATCAGCGAAGCCGTTTCCTTCACGTTGTCCGCGTCAACCTTTGCGGTTCGCATCGGGATTTTGGTTTTTGTTTCCTTTTTTATTTTCTCGCACTTCTCGATGCTCCTGCTGGCAACCATTATTTCGTCAAAGACTTCGGGGATCTGCGCGCACTTCTTTACCGCGACATTGCCGACGCCGCCCGCGCCTATAACCAGTACCTTGCCCATTATGCACACCCCCAAATGCTTTCCTATAATTTATTTATTGGCCTTTTTGCTTTACTTTATGCTTGTTCAGGAGAACCGCCATGTTCCTGTTCCTGAGGAACTCTATGTCGCGCTTGGCAATCTGTATCTTCTCGGTCTTTGCCCTGAAATATCTCCTGAAAATGTTCAGTGCTCCCTCCACATCGAAAGGCTTGCAGGAATAAACATCCGCAGTGAAAAACCCGTCGTGTGGGAACGTATGCAGGCTTATGTGGCTTTCCGCTATAAGCATTATTGCAGTCAAGCCCCCCCTATCCCAGCTATCTCCTCCCGGGTAGGTTACAATGTAGGGTTTTATGAGTTTCTTCATTCCCAGCTTGTCCGGAAGTTCGTTCAGGAACCCCGTAATGGCTTCTTCGCTGGCCAAGGCCTTTTTGTTGCACCCGAAGCAATCCAGCATCAAGTGTGTGCCATCCAGCCTTATGGTTTCATTGGAACTGTTCATTTTCGTTTTTCACCTTCTCCTGCTCTTGCCCATTGGTTTCAAGGCATAAAACAATTACTATTAATATGCGCCCCATGTTTAAAAACATTTCCCCAGAAACAAGCTGTCAAATGGCGTCCTTTTTGGATTTCTGGGGTTCCCAGCTGTTTTAATTTGACTCGAACTGGTTAATGCTTTCTGTTTCAGCCAATCTGTGGTTTCTGGTTGCTTTTTCGAGCCCAAACAGGTTAAAATGGCTTTTTTTTCACATTGGGCATCTTATACTGCAGGATTCGATTTTTCCTGCAGATTAACCAATCCTCAAGCCAATTGGAGGCTTTAAAAAATAATCAATTATTTAGGCGTTCCCGTTAATGAGTGAATGAAAAGATCATGTTTTTATATCTCAAAGTGCTTGAACCTATAATGCCAGCACACAAACTTAGAAGAGCGGCAGGTGCAACAGTTCGCACAACAGCAAGGCTTGGCTGGCGTGTTGCAACAAGTAAACCAGTTAGGACTATAGCCATTGGCGCAGCAGCAGGAGCCGCAACCTATCATGCTACCCAGAACAAGGGCCTTGCAATTGGTGCTGGAGTAACAGCCTCTACAATTTCAACAAAAACCGGTCGAAGATTGATAGCGTGGGCAGCCGGCGGAAAAAAGAAAAATAGGAATAAAGAACTAATTTAGAATTTGAAAATTAAGCGTTTGCGAGCGTGAAATCCCATTGCTTTAGCTGTGGGATGAGAGCGAGCATCTATTT
>AQRS01000017.1 GCA_000402355.1 Candidatus Iainarchaeum andersonii SCGC AAA011-E11 | reverse complement strand
CCAGTAAAATATGTAGGGAAGCGGGCTTACGTGGTCGTTTTGGACTAGAAAAACCCAAAAACCACAAAATCACCCAATTTTGTCCCAGAGTCGATCACAGAAAGCTTTATATACCCTGGGCGGAGCAATATACTAATTGTGGTATCATCCACAGTGAGCCTAATCCCGATTTCTGACATAAAACCTTAGCAGGAAAGGGGTGCTTCGAAAAGCGTCCCTAAATTCTCTCTTACAGCCTTTTTCTTTCTCTTGCCTGAGAAAGAAAAACCCTGGGGAAAAAGAAAGAGAACGGCTTCGCTAAAAGCGTTAGCGGAAAAGAAAAGTGTAATTCTGCCGGGAAAGAAAAAGAGCTGCTTTTGCGGGAAAACCAAACATTTAAATCCGAAAACCTCGTTCTAAATTGCAAACCTTAATATATTAATCAAAACAATAATGTCTTATAGTTTCGGAGTGAATGGCATGGATTCAAGGTGGCGGAACCTGATTATATTGCTTGTAGTTGTTGCGCTCGGCTATTTTGCCTTTACTTTCCTGATGCAGCCAAAAATCTCCGACACCGAATCAAGAATAGATTCTGTTTTGTCAAAATACGGGCTGAAAAGAAGTTCCTTTGATTCTGGTTTGCTTGTTGATGTTTCAAGCGGGAAAATCTCCTCAAAGGTTGATGAATCGCGCTACGCAACTCTCGCTTCCGAATTGTCTTCCCTTCAAAACCAAACGGCTTTCAAGCAGGGCAAGGATTTAATTTCGGTTTATATTTCCGCAGTAAAACTTTCCGAACAAAAACTTTCCCTTTTCACGCGGGTTGAATCCCTTTCAAGGCAAAATGCAAACAAGCCGATTGAAGCAGTGTGCGCTTCCAAGCAACAAATACTCGCGCTTCAAAGCGACTACTCTGATTTTTATCTCGCCCTGAATTCTCTCATACTTGAGGAACAGGGTTATGCAGGCAATTATAATTCCCCGGCGCCGATAGGAATTACGGCGCAGGAAGAAGACCAGATGTTCACGCTTCTTTCCACGGCAGTCCAGACTTTGAACGCGCAGTGCGGTGACGTGCAATGAACAAAAAACTCGCGGCACTTTTAATCCTCACTCTTTTTTTTGCGCAGGCGGCCTTTGCTGATGAGATAAACGTTTCAATGCAGCAACTCGAGGAAAGGGTTGTCGTTGCCATGAATTACCCTGAGGTTCCGACCCCGATGAGGGATACAGTCCTCAAGCAGCTTGACGCCTTGAAGACGCTTGAAACTCAAAGGCTTGCGGCTCTTGACGAACTCGAGGCTCTCGACGAGGGCACGAGGTTTTCCGACCGCCTTGGAAAGCCAAGGCTGAATGACGCTTATCTCACAAGGAACGCCGCTACTGTTCAACAGCTCAATAAGGAGCTTGCACAGCAAATAGCCCGGCTTGATGAGCTCCTTAATTCCGTGGGTTTCATTGAACCGAAGGCGGTTTCTGCCGCAGCAGCGAGGGTTGAAGCTCTTCAGACCGAAGCCGTCCAGAAACAGGTTGTTGAACTTACTGCGGACAACGAGGTAGCGAAGGCCGCGGCTACGCGAACTTCTAGGGCCACTGTTCTTTCCGAGGAGGCCTTTAATCCAGTTTTAAGAGGTATTGGTGATGTTGAGTCCATTCCAGCTGCAAGCCAACCGCTAAAAGAGGATATTGCTTCTGTGAAAGAAAAAATAACCCCATTGAAAGCACAATTGGAGGAATCAGGCAGGCTCGCAGGCAGGGTTGCAGACTTTGAAGGCCAGGCTGCCGCGCTGCAGGCACAGAACGCAGAAATGAAAGCGAAACTCGCAAAACTTGCAAACAAGTATGCGACGACTGTAGAATATATTGAAGGTCTTGAAGCTAAAACCGCCGAGGCGCAAAGGCTGAATGCCCAGACTGCAGAAGAGCTTCGCCAAAATTATGCGCGGGAATTAAAAAACTCAAGCGAATTGTCTGACAGGGTAATTAAAGCCGAAGCCGCGCTCGGCGAACAAACCAGGCTTTCCAATTCGTTGCAGACTGAACTCAACGCCCGCCAGGCAAGAATTAATTCCCTCGAGGAACAGCTTGCAAGAGTCAGGCTGAATGAGCCATTTAATTCAGGCCCGGTTCCGCGGGACAAGGCGCTTATTTTGAGGCCAAAAACCCCATCAGGAACAACCGGGGCAGGGGAAATCCCAACAGGCACGACAGGCGGAACAACACCCCCGGGAACACCAGGTTCAGGCGCTGCGGGTTCCGGAGAAGCCGGCGCAGGAACAGTAAAGCCGAGCGGCTCCACTTCTGCTGGAACAGGAACAGCAGCAACAGGCGAAGCAGCAGGTTCTTCAAAGGCCGGCCTGCAGGGTGTAACAGTAAAAATGCAGGGCACCAATTTCAATGTCCAGGGAGTAGAAGGCCCTGTCACAATCAACTTCACAAATAATGGAACGATATTCAACCAGCGGGTTTCAGGTTCAGGAAGCGCCTCCGCAAACGTTGGCGGAACAGGTGCGGATGCTGCAGGCGGCGCGAGGACCGCGACCGGCGAATCGGTTCCCCGCTCACAGGGTTCCCCAGAAAATGTTGTTCAGGAAACGCCTAGGACTGCGCCAGGAACTGCGAGAGCCGATGCGGCAAGAGAACCAATAACCAATCCGGAAAGATTGCTTCCGGCTCCCGAAACAGCGCCCTCTGTTGCGCAAGGGGAGAGTGCCGCCGCCGCAAGAAGCTCAGGGGCTTCAATAAAGGGCGGTCTTGTGAGAGGATTCGTATGGCTATATTTTATCAGCTTGGCTGGTGACTTAATTGGTTATTCTGTCCAAGCCGCAGCTTATCCGCCCGATAGCTATTACACGCCTCCCCGCATCTTCTGGCTTGACTATCCTAATCCAGCGCCGGGGGAATGCCAGCTAATAAGAGCTTACAATAATCTTGTAGGAAATGGCTTCAGCAATACCCAATGCATTTATGGTGAGTGGCTCCACTTCACTGAAACAAACCTCCTTTCAGGAATCACGCATTCTACGCAAACCATTGCTGATACCGAAAATACCAAAAAAAGCCTTGCTACAACAACACATGATTTGCTTATCGGAAAGAAGCCTGGAGACAGGCAGATTTCCACTCTCGTGATAAGGACAAACGCGGCAAAGAACATTTTCGCAATAAGGGATTTTTTCAGGGCTGTAGTCACAGATAATGGCTGGCTCGTAATTCCTGACACCATTTCAAGCTTGGTAGTTCCAAGAACAGTAATGCTTCGCTATGACATGGCTGCTTATGGAAATGAGAATGCTAATGATGACACCAAGCTGACCCAGCACGTTTACCTTGTGGTGTTCCCAAAAAGCAGTGACTCTGATGCTTACAATCCATCGTCCATGAATTTTAGCACAAGCACCGGTGCAAAACATTTTGAGGACGTTGTTTTTGATTCTGTCATTCCCTGTCAATTGGTGGATGACGGGTCGAGAACCTACTGGCACTGCAACTTTTCCTCGCTTGAAAAAGCCAATTTGCCGAACGGCAAGTACCTCGCGGCACTCTTTGTAAAATTCGACCCCGGGATTTACACAAGCAATCCTACGGTAATACCTAAGCTTGAGAATTTGCTGGTATCCGAAGGCTGTAACTTCGGGAGGAAAAACGGCGTTAACGACAAGGATTATTGCCCGTTCTTCAATTCGCTTTTGGTGCATGACAAGCTTGTTGAACAAATAGAAAAGGCTACTTCAGAGGCAAAGGAAGAAAACGGCTATTGGAAAACCATAAGAGAACCGATTGTGAGCAATTGGGAATCCATAAAAGAAAGCTGGAAGAAAATGACCAATCCAAGGGGTGTTTGGGGTGCCGTAGGAAATGCATTGGGAGGCCTTGTCGGAGTAGCTACACTTCCGTTTTCAGGTGCGGATGCTGTTTTTGTAAGCAACGCAGTATACGTACAGACAGTATCAGAAATCAACGTCATACATGATGTGCTTGTTGACTCCAAGAACAAAGAAGCTTCAGTGGCATATTTCACTGGTCTGCCGGTGTTTGAAGAATTCGAGGTTACAGGCTCCACAGGAACAACCACCCCGCCAACCACTTCGACCGAGCCATTCTGCACTTCGGTAGATAAACTCGCTAACCCCCAGATAAGCTTCATTGAAATAGGCTCGAATGTTTATGACTGCACAAAAGGCCAGTGCAATAACCTGCCGCTGAATGTCACTTCAACCGAAAAAATGAATGTTTACTTCAATTACCCGAAGGGAGACTCACAATTCAGCCTCGACATATGGGGCCTCACCTCAAGCGAGGACAAGCCGCCAATAGACAAGGATTCAGATACCGCGTTTTCCGGAAACAGTGTGCCGAATCGCGCACGCGAATTCAGCTTCAAAAACGTTTCAGACAGCACATTCACCTCATGCCCCATAGCCACCCCCAACATAAACACGGCGGTGTTTTACACTGCGGGTGTGCTTTCAAAGTACGGCGGCGATTACTCCTCACTTTCGGGCCAGTGTGTAGCCGGAAAAACATATAATGAATGCCTGCTCGCCCTCTGGAACGGCAGCAGGCTTGAGCCTTTCACAAGTTACACCAAGGATAACCTGAAGCTCGACAAGCACGTAATGCTCGTTTCCTCAAGAAAGGATGCGAAGCCGCTGGTTTTACTGCGCTCTTCGGACATAGCATGGAAATCATCAGCCCCGTTGCCTGTTGGGCTTACAAAAGTGAATGCCTCAGCAATCGTGCTTCCGAACAACTGCAATTCAATAATGGAGTGCCTCGCGGTAGCCGACACGCAACTGGCTTCAGACCTCTTGGGTAAAAAAAAAATTTGATTGACACAACGACAGGCGGAACAACACCGGGCGCAACCCCCGGAACAAATCCGCCCGGTTCAGTGAGCAACCCCGCCACTTCAACAGATGACCAGACTTTCCTTTCCGGGTTGAAAGGCCCGTTCTTTGACCCCGCAAAAAGGCTCACAAGAGAAGAAGCCGACAGGCTTTCACAGATTGCGGGAACAATGTATGGCGTTCCCCCGGCAGTTCTCTTGACACAAATGTATTCGGAATCCGGATTCAAGGTGAATGAAGAACTCACTGAAGACAATGGCAGCAGGTCAATCGGACTCACACAGATAGGTGATGCTCAGTTCAGCAGATGCCTGAACGAGGAATCGTTCATAAAAAATCTCAGCACTGACATAAAGAGCCCGGCCGCAAATGAGCTGTGCTACGCATATCTTTTGAGCAGGGACAATTGCGGCAACCTCGCGGACAACCTTTCTTACGTTAACCGCAGAGGAGTATGCAATTACGTTCCGGACTGCAGAACAAAAACCGACAAATCAACTTATGTTTACTATTTGGTGCAAAGCGCGCAAAGCCTTAGTGTAAAGGCGGTTTTCCTGCAGGGCATAGGCAAGGCGGAATCAGAAGTAGTGCAAATATGCACGCGCTAAAAATTCACGTGAACATTTTCTGGTGAGAATCGTCCTGCTGCGGCTGCCTGAATATTTTCTTCACCGCCTCGTCGAAATCGCTTTTCGAAATCTTTTTCCTGTTCTTGCGCAAGGCAAACATTCCGGCTTCGGTGCAGATGCTCTTGATGTCCGCTCCGGTCAAGCCCTCTGTTTTTTCCGCCAATGCCGAAAGGTCAATTGAACTGTCCAAAGCCATTTTTGCCGAGTGAATCCCGAAAATCTTTGCCCTCGCGTTCCTGTTCGGGGCCGGAATCTCTATTATGCGGTCAAAGCGCCCCGACCTCAAAAGCGCCGGGTCGAGCATGTCAATCCTGTTCGTTGCACCTATAATTTTCACTCCCTTGACTTCATTGAAGCCGTCCATTTCCGCGAGCAGCTGCATCATCGTCCTTTGTACCTCGCGGTCGCCGTTTGCCGTGGCAAAGCGATGCGAACCAACCGCGTCAATCTCGTCGATAAAAATTATTGAAGGCTTTTTTTCCTTCGCAAGCTTGAACACGTCGCGAACCAGCCTTGAGCCTTCGCCTATGTACTTCCTCACAAGCTCCGAGCCTGAAAGTGAAATGAAAGTGGAGTTAGTTTTGTTCGCAACGGCTTTCGCGAGCAAAGTTTTTCCCGTTCCGGGAGCGCCGTGCAGCAAAACCCCGTTCGGTGCTTCAATGCCCAATCTCTCAAAGCTTTCCGGCTTCAGCAAGGGCAGAATTACCGCTTCCTCGAGTTCAAGCGCCTCCTTTTCGAGGCCCCCGATTTCAGTGAAAGTGACTTTCGGCTTTTCAATTACTTCCATTGCGTGCACACGCCAGTCCTTTGAATCCGGCAAAATATCCGTAATCACCAAGCTGCGCTGGTTCATGGCAACCCTCTTGCCGATTTCGACATTTTCCTCGAGGCTCTTGATTATTTTCACCTGGAACTCCATGCCATTGCTGTTCTTCACAACCGCGGTTCCGTCGGCAAGCACATCTTCAATAACCCCGACAACCAAAGGCGGTGTCTTGAGATCGCCGAGCTCCTTCCGCATCCTTTCAATTTCCAACTGCAACTGGTTGAGGCGCGCGGTGCCGATCTGCTTCTCGGTTTCCATTGTCCTGAGCTGTTCCTCAATGGAGAAAACATAGTCGTAAATGTCGTAGGAGCCGCTCTTTTTCACGTTGGCTTCTGCCATAAGGTTCGCCTCATTAGTCAATAACCTTTCTGAAGAAGAAACTTTATAAACAATGCTATCCAACTCTTTCATTTATGGCTGATTTTGCGCTTATTGCGGTTGCTTTCCTGGTTGTTTCGGTCCTCGTCACTTTCCTCATAAAAAAATTCACGAAAAATGACACGTATTTTGTAATCAGCCTCATCAAAACAAAAAAACCAATAGCGCTTTTCGACAAGGCCGCAAAAAACAAAAAACTTCTTGATTTTTTCGCGCTCGCAGGGCTGGTAATAGGTTTTGGCGCGATTGCAATCGACTTCTGGTTCGGCAGGAAGCTTTCTAAGGCAAAAAGAACCGCGCTTTTTCTCGCGTCCTTCCTGTCCCTTTCGCTGTTCATGGTTGCATTGGACTATTTTTTCGGCGGCGCGCTCTCATCAAACATTTTTGTGGGGCCATTTTACCTTCCGCTCGTTATTTCGTTCGGCCTCATGGGGCTCTCGGGCTTCACTCTCATGCTTCTCGTGGCGCAGGCGTTCGACATTGTTTCAAAATATTTGTTGGGCATTAGGAGCTGCCCCGCAGTCGCGCCACTGATTCCGGGTGTTCAGCTTCCGAACGTTCCTATAAGCCCGCCGCTCCACGCGTGGATTTCCCTGCTGATTATTCTGGTTGTGCACGAGGCAATGCACGGCGTTCTTGGAAGAAGGCACGGCTTCAAAATAAAATCAACAGGAATACTTCTCCTCGGTTTTCTCCCTATAGGGGCGTTTGTCGAGCCCGACGAGAAACAAGTTAAGCGCGCAAAGGACGAAAAGGTGCTGCCTTTCCTTGCTGCGGGGCCCATGGCTAACATTGTTGTAATGCTTTTCTCCATTGTGGTTGTTGTGGGTTCAATGGCTGCGGTTGTTCCGCTCACTAATCATTTTTACCCAGGGCTTCTGGACAATGCATTTACAGGAGTGAAAATAAGCGAGGTTCTTGAAAAAACCGAGTTCTGCGGCTCGGTTTTCCCGTCCTCAGCATTCGGAAAATTCGAGGCAGGGGACACAATAAAAGAAGTGAACGGCGTTGCGATAACCGGGCCGAGGCAACTCGTCGAACAGCTCCAGAAAAACCGGCTCGCGGCAAAAACTTTTTTGCTTGAAAGGAACGGGCAGGAGATTGAGCTTACCCTGCAGCCGAATGCGCTCGGCCAGTTCGGTTTCGTTCCCGAACCGATAAGGAATGAATCGCTGCAGGTCCCCGAATCCTATTCGGCTTATGCCACTGCGGTTGACTTGTTTGTCGAGTTCTTCTTCTGGCTGTTGTTCCTGAATTTCTCGGCGGCCGCACTCAATTTCCTTCCCATGAGCCCTTTTGACGGCGGGCGCATGGCAAAAATATTGTTCGCGCCTTACATTTCATTCACGGGAAAAACAAAAGAGCAGAGGCAGAAACTAATCGGCAAATTCTTTTTGTTTTTGGTGCTCGCGCTCTTCATAATCAATGCGCTGCCGCTGTTCTTCTAACACCTTTTTCTTTTCGTTGACACGAAAAGAAAAAGCTGTACCAAAAAGAAAAGTGTAAATTCTGTGCGAAAAAAAGAAAAAGAAAGTAAAGGCGAAAGCCGCCTTTACCTCAAATAATCCAGGTCGAATGGGTCCTTATCCGCCATAGAGCCCCTGCTTCCTTTTCCCGCCGCTGCCGAACTAGGTCCCTTGATGTACGGGCTGGAGACTCCTGTGAAGATTGTTATGACCTCAATCTTGTTCTCGAATGTCGGGTCAACCCTCGAACCCCAGATGACAGTTGCTTTAGGATCGATTCTTTCCGTGAGCATTTCTCCAATCTGGTTGGCTTCTCCGAGAGTCAAATCAGGGCCCCCGGTTATGTGGATGAGCGCTCCTGTTGCTCCCCCTATGTCGACATCAAGGAGTGCGTTCTTCAAAGTGTCTTCGACAACATCATTGACTCTGTCGACTGACTTTGATTCGCCGACAGCAATCACTGAAAGGCCTTTGTTGCTCATTATTGAGCGCACGTCCGCGTAGTCGAGGTTGATGAGCGAGGGCTGCGTGATTGTTTCCGTTATTCCGCGCACTGTTCTCGCAATTACTTCATCGGCCACCTTGAATGCATCCTGAATCGGGAGGTTAGGCACCAATTGCACGAGCCTGTTGTTGTCAATTACAACTACAGTGTCCGTGACTTCGCGCAATGATTCGATTCCCTCCTCGGCCTTGATTAGCCTTGCTTTTTCAAGCGCGAAAGGATAGGTTACTATTGCAATTACTATTGCACCCTGTTCCTTCGCGATTTCCGCTATGATTGGCGCGCAGCCTGTTCCTGTTCCTCCGCCCATTCCCGCGCTTATGAACAGCATGTCAACTCCGTCAAGGATTTCTTCCAAGGCGCTTCGGGATACTTCTGCCGCCTTTGCACCTATTTCGGGGTAACCGCCTGCCCCCAAACCGCGTGTTACCGACTTTCCTATTAGTATCTTGGTCAGTTCATCGCTGATTATTGCCAGGTGCTGCTTGTCCGTGTTTACTGCAACAAGCATTGCTCCCGCAACACCCATATTTGCGAGCCTGTTGACTGCGTTACAGCCGGCTCCTCCCGCTCCGATAACCATTATTTTCGGCGTTCCAAACTCCTCGAGCTTGTCATCCTTCTTCTCGGCGGCGGTATTCACTGCATTTTCCACTATAGACTTCATTGGTTTCACCCCATTTTTATCTGGCTTTTGTCATTTTCAACAGAAAAAAGCTTGATTCTACTATCATTGCTGCAAACCTCCTTAATATACGTTCACTTTTATGTATAGAACCCGCATAACGCTCCTTTTTACAACGGGTGCCGAAAACAAGCCCCTTTCCTTATGTAGAATTGTTAATTTTTTCATTTTTTGCCAAAAAATGTTAATATGGCTTAACATAAGCTCTTTATCGCAAAAAAAGTGTTAAAACCCTCGCGTATTGAATTTGGAGGCTTTTTTTTGCTTTATTTTCTTGTTTTTTCCGATTTTTTTTGGTGTTTTGGTTTTAAATAGTGGTTGCGCTCATTATATTTCGGGCTAGGTTGGGGAAGTAGCGGTCCCCTGTTACTTGAAACCCGCTTCAGCAAGAACCGAATCCCTAGGGGCGGTCAGTCTAGAGTTGCAGCGCCAAATCTGTACAATGACCTTCTGTCCCTTGAGATTGCTTAGTTGAGCCAACCCCGTGAGGCCCGGAAGGGTGCAGCGGTAACTTTGCTTTTCAATGCTTAAGGCAAACGGAAGCAAGAAAAGGCTTGGGCTAACGCTGCAATTTTCGGATTCGATCCACTCGAGGGAGCGCCCACTGCGCTTTTTTCTTTTCGTTGCACGAAAAGAAAAACCCGCTCTAAAAAGAAAAGTGCAAATCCTGCACTAAAAAGAAAAAGAACTGCTTCGCAGTTAAACAATTATAAAATAAATTTCTGCTTCACTCTTTGTGCTTCTGCTTCAGCGCTTCCGCATGTTTTTCCGCGGCCTCAAATGCCTTGCGCTCGTGCTCTCCCGCCTTGCTTTCGTGCCGCGCAACAAGCCAGTCTTCGAGGGCGCTTATGCCGGGAATTTTGCTTTTCCTGCGCCTCTTTTCCTCGACAATTCTGCGGTGCTCGTCGCGCTTTGCAATGTTCTCCTTGAACTCGCTGTAATGCTTCTCCGGCAAACAAAACCACCTTCAGCACAAGGAAAGGCTTTTTTCTTAATAAGCTTTTTCCCGTGCAAAGCAGGCCGTTCAGCAACCCCAAATGACCCCCCGCCATTCATAGCACGGTCTTGCGGGGTCATTTTCCGTTGACGGTTAATTGTGAGGCCCCGCGGTGCTCATGCGCTTTTTTTCAGCTTTTTTGCCGCAAACTCGGTTGCCAATGCGTATAGTGCGGCAAGGTTTGCAGCAACAATGTTGGCAAAGAATATGAAAGTAGTGAAAACCGCAAAGGACGCGAACAGCCAGTAATAATTTGCGAGGAAGGCAAGGTATGGCACGCGCTCCGCAATGGAATCGAAGGTAACGAGCTGTTCAGAGTTTTGCTTTTCCCTGATTTGCTGAACCAGTTTTTGCCTTGTTTCATTGCTGCCGAGGCTCTGCCCCATCAAAGCCATTCTCTGCACGAACCCCTTTGACTCCGCGTCATTGTTGTCGAGCAGAGCTCCGAATTCCGGCGTTGAAATTATCTCTGAAACTGATTGCTTCCGCGCGTTCAAAAGTATGTCCGCTGACTGCTCTGAAACCGCGTCAACATTTGCGGGCGAGTAAGCCATCTCCATTACCGCGTCCTTGAAGTCCTGCGAGCTCGCTTCATTGTTCGCGCCAAGGCTGAAGGCAACCGCGACAAACAAAAAAATCCCGAAAACGAGGAACCCTGTTTTTGCGGAAGCGTAGCCCGTCCTGTAAACCACTAATGTTTTGAACTCCTTTTTCTTCACAAAGCTGTATTGCACCGCAACAATAATTCCGGCCGCAAAGCCAGCCGCCACAAAAATTTTTTCCACGGAAAAACCGGAAAGCGCTAGCATGGCAATTATTCCCGGCACAGTTCCTGCAATGGCCGGCACGAGCAATTGCTTTTTTTCGAGCGAGTGGCTCAGCCCCGAAACAACGCCAAAGGAAACAGGGAACAAAAGCGCGAATCCAATGAAGCTTGCGCTTGTAATGGCGGATATTATGCCTGCAAAGCCGTCCGGGTTGAACAGTGCGGAAGCGTTCAGCCCGGTTGACTGGAAAAGCAGGGCGCTTGCGGCTATTGAGAGCGCTATTGCAAGGGCTATTGCGGCCATTTCACGGAGTTCCGCGCCTTTTTCCATATAGCTTCTATAAACGGTTTTGGTGTTTAAATGCTTAGCCCCGCGGGCTGCTGGTTAAGTATTAAAAAGGTATTCGAAAACACTTAGTAGAGAAGGAAAGGCTCTTTCTACAATTCGTGCCCTTGTAGCTCAGCAGGTAGAGCACCCGACTGTTAATCGGGTGGTCGTAGGTTCAAATCCTACCGAGGGCGCTCGGATTTTTTGTGGCCTAATGAAGTCGCGCGGCAGAGTTCTTCCGCGCTTGCGCGAATGGTGGATGCCTGGTAATTCACACTATGTAGCTGTCAGAGTCAACCATGATGAATGCGTTATCGCCCAATGAAAAATCGGATTCCGCATTTGGATTGTCCTCAAAAGTCGTTTCTATAGCAAACCGCGAAAGTTTTTCGGCATTTNAACGTGGTTCCTTGTCCCCTACGGGGACGAGGCCTCGTGCCCTTGGGCATAAGGTGCTGGATAGCACACAGACCATGAGACTTCACCGAATTACTTTATTGGTCTGCTATATTATGTACAGCGAATCCCCATTGTGCAAAGTGAGCTGCTTGGATTATAATGCAATTGTTGATGCCGCCAGATGAAACCAATGCATGGCTTAATTTTTGCATTGGTTTCAGGCCGCTTTGTTTATTACTTGCTCGAAAGCTTTTTGCTTTTCACGTATACCCAGAGCTTTTTCGTCATTTCCGAGGGCGCTATTTTGCCCGAACCGAAAACCGACTCCACGCTGTCCGTGCATCCTTTGAAGCAGATGTTGTATCCGCCAAATGCTGGTTTTGCCATTGTTTAGTCCTCCCAAAAAAGTTTGCATTCAATAAATGCTTTTACAATAAAGACTTTTGATTATTTAAATCTTGCAGAATAGTGATTTTGGGCAAAAACAGGTTTTTTTCGCGGGGCCCTTGCAGTTATCCGCTCTTGTGGGCCGCGGCGGATATGGTAAAAAGAAAAAATAAAAAATGGTTTTTGGCTTGAGACTTTACTCAACCACTACTTGCCCGAATTTTGTGGCATCGGTGTGGTCGTGGAATCCCCAGCTTCCCTTATCATTGAATGTGAAGCTGAAGCTCTCTCCGGGCGGTATGCCCCTGCAGGCGTCGAAAATGCCTTCCTGCCCTGCAGTTCCGCACTTCTGGATGCCGGAGCCCGGGTAAACCGTGTGGGTCGGGTGCTTTGCCGAAGCCGGCCACCTGCCGGTTTCGTATGAATTGTTCACCCATTTCACTGTGTCTCCCTGCTTTATGGTGACTTTGCCCGGCGAAAAGCCGTCCGCGGTTATTTCGATTGTTTTTGTCTGCGGATTTTTGCTTTCCGCGATGGCGCCGTTGCCTGTTTGCGCGGAACCATTCCCGTTCTGCTGTGCAGCCTGCTGCGCGCAGCCGCTCAGAAAAAGGGCTGTGGCCAAAACTAGGATTGCAAGCGATTCGGCTTTCATGCATAAGGTTCGCCTAAGTAATTCTTATAAATGTTTTCATTCCAGCCGATTTTTTTCTGGTTATCGGATTACGCCGATGAAGATGCGGCAGAACTTTTGCTTCGCGGATTTGAGGCCAGTTTTCCCTTCTTTTGTCAGGCTGTAGCCGATGGTTTTTCCCTTTCTGGATTCCTTTATGAGCCCGGCCTCCTTCAAGTTTTTCAGCGCGGGGTAAATCGTGCCCGGGCTGGGCCTGCAGCCTTTCCTCTTCCTGATTTCCTCGGAAAGTTCCTGCCCGTGCATCTTTTTTTTCGAGAGCAGGAAAAGTATCAGGAAACCCAGCATGCCGCGCATGTCGCAGCAATCTTCCTCAGGGGTATTCTTTTTTGCCATTCAATAACCTAATTTTTCTTTCACTAATATTAACTTAATCCTGCCTGGCCTTTCACTTTCCTGTATAACCCACTTTGATGTCGAACTATGCATTCCGTATGCTTTCATTGCGCGCTGGTCTTCCAAGGGAAATACATATTCCCTTACGCGCTTAATGGCTTCGTCGAGGTTTTTTGTTATTTTATGTGCCCCGGCAACCAGTACAAGGTTCTTCGCCGCGAAAAGGTAGGCGCCGACCCTAGACCCAGAAGCATCGCAGGACACGAGCTTTCCGTCCTGTGTGATAGCGTTCACGCTGGCCACAAAGTATTCCGCCAGTAATGCTTTCCTCCTTAACTCAAACTGCTTGGCCATATCCTTTTCATTTGCCAATTCCTCCTGGATGTTTTTCCAGCCGTGCGTCCCGCTTTTCAGGTAGTCCATAAACCCTATTTTGCACAGTGTTTCTGAGGAACCGTTCATCACTTCGGCGCCGCTCGGGATTGAGCTCTTTAACTTTTCGAGGGCCTCTTCCATTGTCTCAACTACAATGGTTTCAAAGCCATTTTTTATCAGTGCCTCCGCAGTAAGTTCAATAGTTTTTCCGTCCGGCATTTTGGTCCATTTCGATTCCATTCCAACAACCCCCCTACTTGAATCCACGTTATATCTACTGGGTGCCCGATACTTATAAAAGGCTAATTGTTTACATATCGTGTACCCGATAACCTCGGGCATCACAAAAAGGAGGGATTAGGAATGGGTTACGAATCTGGCTGCGGTTGCGGCTCAGGATACGACAGCTCAAGGAGTTTCCTTACAAAGGAGGAGAAAATAGAGCTTCTCACCGAGTACAGGGATAACCTTGAGAAGGAAACGAAAGGAGTTTCCGAAAGGATAAAGGAACTCCAGAAAAATAACTGATTTTGGGGCTTTTTTTGGCCGGTGAAGAGCCGGCCGCCCCTGCCCCGTTGCACATTTCTGTTTTTGCGTGATTTTTTTGCCAAATTGCGTGCCGCAATCAGTTTGTGCGCACCGAAAAGCTTTTTTATCTCCGTGATTTTATTGTGTTATGGCGGACCGCGAAAGTTTTTCGGCATGTATGGTGGTCCGCTAGATAGCAAACCATTAAATCCATCGAATTACTTTATTGGTTTGCTATAGCTTGGTGCTTTTTCTGTGTTGGAGATTCATAAGAGCGTTGACGGGAAGCTGAAGCGGCTTGACAGGCCAGTTTCGGGCGCGTGGATAAATCTTGAAATGCCGGCGCACGAGGAGCTCGAGCGCGCAAGGAAGTTCGTGAACATTCCTGATGACGTGATAAGCTCGTTGAAGGACCTGGATGAGCTTTCCAGAACGGAGGAGTATGATGATTTCATTCTCATAATTTTCAGGATGGCTTACAAGTCCGAAAAGGAGGGCAAGGTCGAATATACCACGATTCCGTTCGGGATACTGATTTACGCGAACTACCTTGTAACGATTTCTTTTTTCGAAAATGAGACCATTTCAAGCTTCAAGTCAAACGGCGTTCATACCAGCAAGAAAATCAGGGCAACGCTCAAGCTGATGCTGCAGGCGTCCAAGACCTATTTAAGGTACCTGAAGGAAATAAGCCGGAAAAACCAGGCAATCCAAAAAGCACTTGAGAAGTCCCTGAAGAACGAGGAACTCACCCAGCTCCTGACCCTTGAGAATTCCCTTGTTTTTTTCAGCACCTCGCTCAGGTCGAACAGCATCCTGATTGAAAAGCTCACCAACAGGAACGTGTTCAACCAGTTCGAGGAGGACCGTGATTTGCTTGAGGATGTCATGATTGAGAACAAGCAGGCGCTGGAGGTCACAAAAATTTATTCTGACATACTCAGCGGCACAATGAATGCGTTCGCCTCAATCATTTCAAACAACCTCAACATAGTAATGAAAACCCTTACCTCCGTCACAATACTGCTTATGATTCCGACTCTAATTGCCAGCATATACGGAATGAATATCCCCGTTCCTTTCGAGGATTCGCCCGACGCGTTCCTAATAGTGATTCTGATTTCATTTTTGATAGGGCTCATAGGCGTAATACTTTTCCGCCAGCGCGACTTTCTTTGAAATTATTTTTTTATGCCGAGCCGACTATTTTTGCCGCTGATTTCCTGAAATGCGCCCATAAGAGTGCGGTTCCGAGCAAAATCACGAGTGCCTGTATTGCCAGAGTTTCAACTGTAGGGTAAATTCCAAGGTCCCCGATTTTCGGCACAATTGCAAACGCCGTTTCTGGCAGCACGTGCGCCTCCTGAAGCTCATGTATTCCCTTTCCTGCAAACTTCACTGAGAGCACGAACAGTATGGCGCTTGTTACGCCGAACACAACATTCAACGGCAGCCTTTTCTCTATGCCCAGGATAATCGCGAACAGTATTGCGAGTGCAATCATTCCCGCAACGAAACCCGTTACTATTCCTGTTATGTCGGTTGAGCCGATTGAAAGCGCCTTGAAGAACAGCACAGTTTCAAATCCCTCGCGGTAAACAGCAAGGAAAGAAACCACTCCCAATGCGAGAGTGCTTCTGCTTGTAAGTGCATCATCCACTTTTCCTTTGATGTACCCCAGCCATTTCTTTGAATCTATTTTTCCCAAAAACCAATTCGTCACATAAAGCATCACCGCTGCTGCAAGGAGCATTGTAAATCCTTCCAAAAATTTTGCGGGCGTATCGCTTCCCGCGAGGAAAGCATCAAGCACAAAAGCCGTTCCAATGCTTGCAAGGACAGCTGCGCCTGCCCACAAGTAAACAGTCTTTACTTTATTTCGGTGGCCCGCGGCAACAAGATACGCTATTATTGCAGCAATTATGAGAATTGCCTCAAGACCTTCGCGCAGAATAATTACAAAAGATTCGGCAAGCGCGCTACCACTTGCGGGTTCTTTTTGTTCTTCCGCGTTTTCTTCCTCGAAATGCGCGGTTTCCGATATGCTGCCCGACTCTTGCTCATCTGAGCTTTGTGCCAAGGCCAGGCCGGAAGCAAGTAAAACCGCTACCAAAGCAACGATAATCAAAATTTTTGTGTTCATATTAGGCTCACCTAAGTAATGTAAGGTATACCTAACCATAAAAGCCTTTCCGGTTGTTAACCAAACTCTATTAATATTTTTCCGTCAATAACCTTAAACATGGCTATTTCCGAGAAAATCGTGCTGGAAAAGCACGACACCGAAAATGAGCAGATGTACCTCAAGGCAATCTGGCTCCTCGAAGAGGACAAGGTAAACCCGATTCATGCCTCTGAGGTCGCGAAATTGCTTAAAATTTCTCTCCCTTCAACGGTTGAAATGCTCAAAAAGCTTGATTCAAAGGGGCTGCTGAAATATAGCGGCCGCGAAGGAATATTGCTCAACAAGCCCAAGGGGAGAAAAATTGCGGAAACGGTTGTAAGAAACCTGCGCCTCGCAGAGCTCTTGTTCCGCGATGTGCTGAAAATAGACCCCAATTCCGATTCTGTCTGCCGCTTCGAGCACGTGATTACAGATGAGATGGCCGGCGCAATCCGCAAGCTGCTGGGAAACCCCCAGAAATGCCCGCACGGGAAGGCAATTCCGGTTCTCTGATGGGGGGAGG
>AQRS01000016.1 GCA_000402355.1 Candidatus Iainarchaeum andersonii SCGC AAA011-E11 | reverse complement strand
AACGGAGCGAGGTGGTTGTGTGGAGAGGAACATCAGGATTTCGAATATGCCTGAAAAGGGCGGCATTGAAAAGCTGGCATTGATGAATTTGATTGAGAAGCGTTATGACAGGCTCGCGGCAATCCTGCCTGAGGGGCTTGCCATGGAGATTCACTTCAAGGAGGCTTCTCATGGGCAGGGCAAACACGAGCAGATTGAGGTTCGCGCCAAAGCCGTTGCGCAGGGAGTAAACCTGCATTCTTCATTCATGGAGTGGGGCATTGAAAAGGCGCTGAAGGAAGCGCTTGACGCCTTGGATAAGGAAGCGAAGAAAGCGCTCGGGAAAAAGAAGTGATTTTCTTGAAAGGAGCGAAGGGGCTGCATCTTCCGGCCAGAAACACAATAAGAAGTGGTTTGTGGCAGAACGCGGGCAAGCCAAAAGCGATACCCCTAGGTGCACTAAACGGCGTATCGGCAAAAATCCGTTCACCTTTATTGGCTGCGGAGAAGTATATCAGGGACAAAGCAAGCCATGGGGAACCGATAAGCAGGGCTGATATACTGCAGTTAGGGATAAACACCAACACCTATAATTTGATTGCGAAGCATTTGCGGGATAACTACAATTACGAAATTAAGCGCAGGCACCTGAAGAGGCCGAAGCGGAAAAAAATAATTAAGTTGTGGTAAATTAAGTTGTGGTAAATTAAGTTGTGGTAAAAAAATCTGAAAATTATGGAAAAGTATATATAGTAAGAAAAGCTAAGTATTGTGGGTGAAGCAGTTTAGATTCTATTTGCGTTGTTTGTATTAATTACTTTGCGTTTAGTTAAACTGCAAAATTTTTTTTACAAAAATTTGGAGGCAACCACCATGAGCTTAGTTTCCCTTACATTTGGAGGAGAAAAAAGGTATAATGTTTCGCCGCATATCGCGATTTCAACACCTGCGGGCAGGATAGAGGAGAAAATAGCGCGTGGAGGGGAAGGCAGGGCGCTTGTGAAGAAGGCTTGCAGATTCTACGGCCAGGAGAATGTTTACATTGTTGCGGAAGTAATAGAAGGCCTTTTGGGAGAGGGCATGAAGGCTTTCCTCGAGGACAGGCAGCTCCGTGTTGTTGAAATCGAATCCAAGTATGGTTCAAGCGCCAAGAAAGGGATGACTGTCGGCATAATGCTTTCGGGCGCGAGCGAAGAGGAACTCAGCGGCAAAACCCTGAGGTTCAGCTCGAGCTGAAGCGCAAGAACAAGGAAACTTGGGAACTTAAACTTATTCACTTGCCGCAGTTTTTTCCTGCGGCTGGAACCATGATTTTTCAGCTTTTCAGCAATTTTCAGGAACCCAGGAACATTTCAGTTGTTTCTTTTTAGTATAAAGAACGCAGCAAGAACGATAAGCACTATGGCAGCTCCGTTCAAATCCGGAATCGGGGTTGACCGCTTGCCGATAAAAATTATTCGGGAAGCCAGATCAACGGGCTTTGGGTCGTTGCCGTAATAGACGAGCGCTGTTACTCTGTAACTTCCGCTTGGGAAGTCAGCCGCGGTTATTATTTCGTTCGTGAATTCCCGCTCTCCTGAAGAAGCGGAAAGGGATGTGCCAAGGATTTCTCCGGTGCTCATTGTTTGTGGGCTTTCCGGCGCGCCGATTCTAACCAAGGTTATATTGTACTCTATGTCCTTGAATGGAGCCCCGAGGCCCTGCCAAGCAATGTTCAGGTCAAAATCCAGGTTGTCGCCGGCAGTTATCTGTGACGGGGTAACGCTAAAGCCTCCAATGTAAATGTTGTCCAGAGTAGCGGGGGATATTGAGCATGCGGGGCAGCCTCCTCCACCGCAGTCTATTCCTGTTTCTCCGTTGTCTTGGACGCCGTTGTTGTTGCAGACTGGAACTGCCCCTGTAATTTCGAAGTTGAGCGTGCACGCGGTTCCGAAGGAGCCTATTGTAGTTATTCTTTGAAGCACGTCGGACATTTTGTTGTTGAAGTCATCAAAGCTTATTCCGCAGAAGCATCCTGATGTGCCTTGGCTGTCGCAGCTCTGGCTCGCTGATACATTTTGGAGTTCACTGCAGTCCAAAAATTCTCCCACACCCATAGAGTAAATTGAAACACCCTGGTCGCGCATGGAATTGCTCCTGTCGTTGGAGTAGAGCGCACCCTCCACAGGGCAGTTCCGCCTGCTTGGAGGAGGAGGAGGAGCGCAAACCCCTGTATCCCCGCAGAAGTCATCATCGAACAGCCAAACTCCTGTCGGGGTGATGTTTGTCGAGTAAGTTTGTAAACCAGTATCGCATTTGGGGCCGCCGTCGCTCACAAGGATAACTATTTTGTCCCAGCCGTTCAGCGGGCCAACGCCGGTGCCCCTCAAAGTATCAACCTTGTAAAACTTGTCGTGCGCAACGTCGAGCGCCTGCCCCAAAGGAGTGGTATAGGCTGACCTTGCGCTGAAAGCTGGTATTTGTGTGTCAATCATTAATTTTATGGAGTTTTTGCTTGTGGCAGTCACCAACACCAAGCCCTCGTTGCCTGAATCGAGGTCGCGGGTTATGTTTGTCACGGCCTGGGTTGTCATCCTGAAGGAGCTCACATTTGCCCCGAAAATCATGACGCCGATTCTCAAATCGTTTTTGCCGTTGAAGGTTGTTTGTGCTATGTCAACAAAATTTTTTACTCCATTTTTGAGTTTTGTCATGTCAGAATCATTGATTGAGCCTGAAGCGTCTATGAGGAAGTAAATCGCGGTTTTGTTGGGGCTTGATTTTTGCAAACCGTTTCCTGTCGTCTGGAACTGCCAGCTCGCGTTGCCTGTAGTTGGATTGGTTGTCCCGAATGTGAATGTGTTAGTGTAGGTGTCTCCGCTTTGCGTTCCTAATACGAGCGCTGCTCCGTTCGGGTTTTTGAGTGCAGGCGTTATTGAGTTGAAGTATGTGGAAATGGCGCTTGGCTGTGCCCAAGTTTGGAGGCTGAATTCACCAACGCAACTTCCATCACCATCCGCATCGCACGCCGGATCCCATTGTTGCGCAGGAATTGTATTTGTTGTGGTTATTGTTGCAGTGTATTGCTTGTCCGCTTCGAGGCCGCAGTTCGGACCTGCTGCAGAATCACAGTTTGCGGAGTTGCCTGTGATTTGAATTCCGCAGGTTGAATCATATGATGAAACGCCCTGGACAAAAAAAATGAGGAAGAAAACCAAGATAGCAAGTGATTGTTTTGATGACAAATAATCCACTTCAGAATTTACGAGTCTAATATTAATAAATATAAGGGATTTGAGAAAGGTCACAGCAAATTGATGCATTGGTTCCTCAAATCCGCGTCGATTATCTGCGTGCAGTCACTGAGAATGCCCCCGTTCAAAGCGTGGTCGAAGTAGCATTGGTCGCGCAGGGAGCTTGAATTCGCGTCCTCGCAAACCTGGATAGTGTTTGTGGGCTTCGCGAGGCAGCCGGAAAAAATCAATGCCAGGACAATGAGGGAACAAAAAATCAGCGGAAAAATTTTTGGAGGCATGTGAGTAGTTTTATGTGATTAAGGTATTTTATTTCCCGCACACAAATAAGTTATGTAGTAGTATTGGTTGTTTGTTGGGTGTTTTTGTGTTGTGCTGTTGTGAAAGATAGTTTTTTATGTTTGGTTTGTGTCTTAATTTCGGTTTTCATGGCTTTTGTCGAATTGGTGATGCTTCTCGCGAACTGGTTCATGCTCACAATCATTATGCTTCTCACTGTGCGCGCAATTCTCGTTGTCAAGCCTTTCGTGGATATGGTTGTTGTCGCAAAGACAATGTGGTACCTCTACATGGCTTTCGGCTACTCGCTCATTTCAGTGACGATTTTCACTTCATGGGTCATCTGGTTCATCGGCGGGGTCTGGGGTCTCGCGACCCTGTTCATGACGTGGTTCATTCTCGTAATCATTTTCATTTCGCACAAGAGAATCAAGGAGGAGACGCTGAGGAAAAACTTCAACCTGAAGGCCTGAAGCGCACTTTGCGGGAGCGCGAAAACAGTTTTGGCTTTTTTAAATATAGCAAACCACGAAAGTTTTTCGGGTTTTCCCGTAGTTTGCTAGATAGCAGACCATGAAACTTCACTGAATTACTTTATTGGTCTGCTATAGTTATTATTTTTGCCGCGGCTCTTTTGTGCGCGCTCGCACTTATTAAAGCCCTGATTTTTTCCGCCTGCGCAAATTTCCCCGCGGGAATTTTTCCCTGTTTTTCACCCAGAAGCAAAGGAAGCAGGGCGTCAATTTCTTCATAAGCAAAACCCAGTTCCTTTTCGTCCTCCTGCCCTTTCCAAAGCTCGGCGCTCGGGGCTTTCTCCAAAAACTCTTTCGGGAGCTTCCTGTATGCGGCAAGAGCCCGAACCTGTGTTTTCAGCAGGCTTCCTATAGGGAAGAAGTCCGCGGCGGCGTCCCCGTGTTTCGTGAAATAACCAAGGTAAAACTCGGACTTGTTTCCGGTGCCGGCAACAAGCGCGTCAAAGGAGTTTGCGTAATTGTAAAGCAAAACCGCACGTATGCGCGCATTGAGGTTTGCCTTTGCTATTTCGCTTTGGTTCCACAGAATCGAGCCGGAAAAGGCTGAGATTATTTGGTCAATCTGGACAACAAGATATTTCATGCCGAGTTTTTTCGCGAAATCCTCGGCATCCTTTGTGCTTGAGTATTTCGTTATTTCGGAGTTCGGCATGAGCAGAGCTGAAACATTTTCCTTTCCGATTGCCTCGCAGAGCAGCGAGAGCACCAAGGCTGAATCAATGCCGCCGCTCAGACCTAAAACGGCTTTTGTTTTGCCCTGTTCCGCAAAAAAGGCTTTGATTGCCTTTACGAGCTTTGCGTTCAGTTCACGTGTTTCCATACAAAGAAGTTGGGGGGCAAATGAATTAAAATCAAAGCCGAAACGGGAATGTTGTACCTGCTTCGTTGTCGGAAAGGAATAAAATTCGCTGAATGACTAAAAAACTTTTAGTTAACCCTTACAGCTGTTCCGGTGCGGGCAAATTTGTGAAAAAAGTAAGAACAAAAAAAACCATTAAAAGGGCAATGAATAGCAAACTCCCGATTAATAGCCATTTAATGAAACCGATTTTATTTCCCTGCAAGTTCTTTCTGCCAATAAGAAGGTAAAGAATTATCCCAAAAATCCCGAGGACAAAGCATACCAAAGCCCAAAGTATTTTCCAAGTGCCGTCATTTTTCGCTTGGAGAATTTCAACAATTGTTGCAAGAAACAAGGCCAAATTCAAAATAAGCGCAATGAGTATGCCGAAAAAAAATATTTCAATTGCCATAGAAACTTAACATTTCAAAAGTATAAAAACATACCGGCAAAGAAAAAAACTCGATTCTCTGTACAAAGATATGTTTAAACTATTTTTTTGAGGTCCGAAAAGTCCTTCAGGACAAAATCCGCCTTGACCCCTTTATTCGGGAAAATCTGGCCGTATTTTGCGAGCGCGGTTCTCATTCCGAGTTTTTTTGCGCCGGCTATGTCGCGCATTGGGTTGTCGCCGACAAATAATATTTCCTCGGCCTTTAAGCCGAGCTTTTTGAGTGCGCTTTTGAACGGCAATGAACTCGGCTTCCTTTTGCCGGTGTCGTCAAGCGTAATGACCACATCAAAAAAATCCGTGAGGTTCATTTCCGCGAGTCTTAACCATGCCTTCATTCTCGGGGCATCACTCACAATCCCCAGTTTCAGGCCTTTTTCGCGGAGCGCGAGAAGCGTGCTGCGCACCCTGGGATACGGGGTAAGGTAACCGGACTGCATGTGCCTGTATGCGGCAACTCCGTTGGAAAGTATCCTGTAGTCTATTTTTCCGGAAACTTTTTTGAGGAACTTCTGGAAAATCTGCTGGTGCTCGATGCCATGAATGCCATACAGCGCGAACAGCTTTTTGTATGCAGCCTCTTTTTTCATTTTCAGGCCGGCATCAATCATCGCGGAAATGGCGGCTTCGACGCTTATTTTTTTCATCTGCATGAAGTCAATTAGCGTATTGTCGAGGTCGAAGAGAATTGCCTTCATGAAATGACTTTTCCTGTGAAGTTGATATAAAGCTTATATAGGGGTTCGCCCATTTTTTTGGCATGGATAAGCAAGTAATTGAAATGTTTGTGAAAGCGGTTTTCTTTTTCGTTGTGGGGGTTGTTCTCGCGTCATTGTTCATGTGGAGCATGATGCAGGGCGTCACCAATCATCTCGCGGGAAAGGATTCGATCGCGTTCCCGTTCTACTTCAGCGGCTGGGTTTCAGGGGTTGCGGCGCTCGCATTATACTGGCAGGCAAAAAATTTGTTCCACTTTGCCGAGATTTCAAAATAGTTTTTTTCTATTCCTCGGTTTGGCTTTTTTGTCGAGAGCCCTGTGTGTCCGTATTTCCCGTGCGCAGATTTGATGTTTTCCTGTACTTGTCTAGGAAACTCAAGGAGCGGGATTTCAAGTTTTCGGGCTTCGGCAAATAAGTTCTCTCCCAAAACTTGCTTTTCTGCGGCCGGTGCCTGATTAAACCCCTCAATTATTAGTTTGCAGAAAACCCTGAAACGGCCAAAGTGAACTCTGCGCATTGTTTTGTCGCCTTTAATCTTGAGCCGTGTTTCCAAATCCCGAAAATATTTCTCAAATTCAAAGATTGAATCTTTCTTTGAAGGTTTTTCCATAAATAAAAAAACGATAAAGCAGTATTTAATCCAGTGCGCTACTTCCTCCTTTTGGCTTTCTGCGGCGCTTCTTCCAAATCGCCTTGCTCCATTTCGGTTCCTAATAGCGGCTTTTTTCCCTTGAAGTTTTCGTTGAACTCCTCTATGTCATCTTCATCCAAACCAAGGTTTTTGAGGACCTTGTCGTGCTGCTCAATAGTCATTTCGTTGAATTCCTCGCGCCACGCCTTCATATCCGGGGTTTCAGGCAGCGGCTTCCCTTCGCGCTTTCTAAGAGCCATAAATAAAGTGCGAGGATAAAGTTTAAAAATATTAAATATATACGCAAGGCAAAAACAAGTTTAATTCACGAATCTTTTTATATTGCAAAACAATTGTATTACTTGTTATGCCTCCAAGACAAAGAAATTTGATTTCAGGTTGGTTAGCCGGGAAAAAACTTGAGAAATTAAAAAAACTCGGAGAGGACCCTAAAAGAAAGAGCAGGCTGAGAAAAATCCGCAAGTATGCAAAAAAGGCGCAGCCTGAACCAAAGGAGGGTTTTGGGAAGGGCGGGCCTTATTCAGCTATACCTGGGGGGAAAAAAGATTATGCTTATTTGGCCGAGCAATTGCGAGCAAAACTTCAGAGGCAGAGGAAACACCAACCAAAAAGGATTGTTAGTTATAGCAAACCAATAAAGTAATTCGGGGGGTTTTCAGGGTTTGCTATCTAGCAGACCGCCATAAATGCCGAAAAACTTTTGTGGTCTGCTATAACTCATATGCCGTTCCGTGCTTTTGTAAGCTCTTTTTGTGCATTGGCACGGTTAGGCAACTTATTTATTCTCTGAAAAACTGTTTGTATCTACATATGGCTGAAGAAAACGGAGCAGGCAGAATTGCGGAGCCGCAAAACATAGCAGATAAGGGCGGCACAAACAAAGAAGAGCCGAACGGAGTACACCGAACAGTTACGCCCGGCAACGGAGCAGCCAAACCGGCAGTTACCGAAGCAAAGAAACATGAAAGGCCTGTTGTCGAGGAGTTCCGCCGGGAACTTGTGATTGCTGGTTACAGCCCGCGCACAATCAAAATGTACGTGCTTTACGTCAACGCTTTCCTTAATTTCACGAAGAAGGATGCGCACTCCGTTCAGCGCTCCGACATTGTTTCCTTCATGGTGCATATGAAGGAGCACAAAAATTCCTCCAATACAACCGTCGCGTTGGTTTACTCCGCCTTGAAGTTTTTTTTCAAGAAGTTCCTGAAAATGGGTGTTCTTGACGAAATCAAGAGCCCGAAAAAGGCCAAGTACCTCCCCACAGTCCTGACAAAGGATGAGGTGCGCGAACTGCTGAAGGCCTCGAAGCTCGGCCGGAACAGGCTGCTTTTGCAGTTCATTTATTCTTCCGGGGTAAGGGTGAGCGAAGCCGTCAAGATGAAGGGCGAAGACATCAATTTTAAGGAGCGCATAGGCAAAGTGAAATCAGGAAAAGGCGCGAAGGACCGCATAATAATCCTTTCAAAGAACTGGTGCAGGCACGCAAAAAAATATGTGGAAAGGAAAAAAGTGAAGTCACCTTTCCTGTTCTCGAAAAAGAACGGGAAATCCTTGACCTCGGATACTGTTCAAAGGATTGTGAGGCGGGCTGCGAAAAGGGCCGGAATCCAGAAGCACGTAACGCCGCATAGTTTGCGCCACAGCTTTGCCACGCATTTGCTTGAGGCCGGCGAAAACATCAGGAAAATCCAGGAACTTTTGGGCCACAGCAATTTAAACACGACCCAGATTTACACGCATGTTTCAACGGAGCAACTGAAAAAGGTGGAAAGCCCGTTGGATACGCTCTGATAATCAGGGGCAATAAAAGTTTAGTCTTGGGTGCAAAAAAGCAATCCGATGCGCTGCCCCCTTACTTCCGGTAATGCAGGCAAATGCGGAAAGCCCTGCAAAAATCAGGAAGCAAAAAAACAACAGAAAAAACCCCCCGCAAAAATATTATGTATAAGGGCTATTTGGCTGCTCCGTTTTATGGTAAATAAAAACCAGGATAAAATTCATTATGTAGAGGGGGTGGATTTAAAGGGTTTTTAGCGGTTTCAGCCCGACAGAAGCTTTATATACAACCCGTTATTTATTATTTCAAATAACATTTTTCGGAGGGAAATATATGACGGTCAGGCTTTCAAAGCTGTTCGGAATGGACATCTACTCGACTGAGGCAGGATACAGGGGCAAGGTATTCGATCTTGTCATCAACCTGGAGCAGGGCAGGATTGAGACAATAACCACTGAAGCTCTCAAAGCGAGAAATAAGCAGGAAGCCAAAAAAATCATCAGCGAAAAAAGCGTTCCATACAACAGGGTTAGGTCGGTAAAGGACATAATAATTGTCGGCGGAACCCCGAGGCCGGAACCGCAGCACGTTGATGATTCGAAGGTTTCAGCCACACACAGGAGACGCTAAAAACGTTTTTTGCATTTTTCCGCACGCCTTTCTAGACTGCGGAACCTTATGTTTATAAATTATACATAAGCATTTGTCTTATTAGTAAGGTGATATTAGTGGAAGTGTGGGGGGTCAGTTCTGCACAAAGGTTATTTTATCCAGTATAAATTCATAATTCCGGAAACCACGAAGCACTCGTCTTATACTTACCAGAAGCTTTTTCGCGCGCTTTACGGCTACACGCAAAACGTGACCAAATCAAACGGCAAAACCTACCACTACTTCAGAAAGGGAATCCTCTCGGATTTCCCTTACATCAGGCCGGGCAAAAACTGCGTAATCATCCCCCCAAAATCTTTTAATTCACTTGATGTTTTCTTCAAAACCGGCAAAAACCCCTCGCATTATTGGCGTGCAAAAGGGGATTGGAAAGCGGTTTTTTACATGGATGAAAAAAATCTCGAGGAAACCCAAATCATTTCAGCCATAAAAGACCAGATTTCAAGGACCTTCCAACACACCGCAGACTACAAATCCACAGAAGATCTCGCTACCTTGATTGAAAAAGCAAGCAAGGGAAGCCACTCAAAAGAAATAGCCGCGGCAGCGATTTCCGAGGCCGAAAAAATAGTTTCCTCGCCCTGGTTCAAGGACAGTTATGCGAATGACAACGAGCTCAAAAAATTCTTTTCCGACTATAAAACCCTCAAAGGCCTGCCCTGAGTAGGTTCATGCCACGGCTTTTTCCTTTTCACTATTTTTCTCTTTCTGCCCATCGCTTTCCTTCTTGCCTTTAAGCTTTATCAGCACATCCTTCTTTCTCCACTTTTTCTTCCCCCCAATATTGACTGTTTCCACCAAGCCGACATCAACAAGCGTTTTGATGTACGGATAGAGGCTCCGGTCGTTCTGGTAGCTCATGCCAAAAATTTCCTTTATCCTGCGGAGGATTTCCTCCATTGTTATCCACTCCTCAAAGCCAAGGACTGCCGCGATATGCGAGGCTTGCGAGTTTTCGGATAATTTGACGTAATCCCAGATGCTGTGGATTTCCTCAATTTCATTTTCAGAACCATATATGCTTGATTCGGCAGCAAACCCCTTTTTTGCCTCTTGTTCCGATTTTAGGAGAAATTTTCTGACCCAATCAATTAGAAACATTGTAGTAATTACTAACTTTCTCTTTAAATAATTACCTTCCTGAGAGTAATTAAGCTTCTTCATTGTTGTAATGTGTTATATTTATAGTAATTACCATTATTTTTCAGTCTTTTGACGAATTCACCATCAGATCAGGTTATTTTTTGTATAATTTTGTGAATTTGCAACTAAAAGTGAGCCTAGTTTAAGCGCTATTTTGTGATTAGCAGGCAGCGGGATTTATTTGTGGGGGTATTTTAGTGCTTTTTTGGCAAATTTGTGGAATTGTGCGTGCTTTTTACGGCTGATTCAAAAGAGTTATATTTTTTGTAGGTGTGTTTTGGTGCCGGGTGCCACTTTTCCTGGATTTAGAGTGGTTTTTTATGCCCTTTTGCCAGCTGGCTGTATTTTTTGAGTAGGGTTATTTCATAGTACTTGGGCTGGTTTTGTAGTTTTTATTTCAGGTTAAACAGAGAAATATATAGCGGGGGAAGGATTTGAACCTTCGACCTTCGGGTTATGAGCCCGACGGGCACTCCTGGCTGCCCTACCCCGCTATAAACTACTATAAATCTCCTGCAAAACCTTTAAATAAAGGTTATATAGCCAGAATATGGCTTTTAGCGCTTTCTTTGTTTATTTCGCCCCTTTTTATGGTTGTTTTGTCTTAACTAATTGATTTAGTTGCTCCGTTTATTGTTTGATATAGGTTTTTTAGCCAACGAAACTTGTCCAAGAATTTGTGTTTTTATATGAATTCCTGGAGCTGTTCAACTTCTGTTTTCATGACTTCTATCTTCTTTTTCAGCTCCTTTACCTTCTTTTGCATGTTTACCGCTTCCAATGGCTTCCCTGTTTCGGGGCATTTAAAATCATACTCTGCCGCTATTTCGAAGGGGTACTCAGTCATGCCTTTTCCGGCGCTGAAGAAGGCGTGCGTTCCCTCGAACTCCATGCCTTTTTCCAGTTTGGATATGCCTTCTGTCTGCTTCTCGAGCAGCAGTTCGGCTATCCTGCTGTTTTTGACTTCCCAGGTGTAGGAGCACCAGCCCGTTTTCGGGTTTTTTGTCTTGTAGTAACATGCTATTCCGCGGTAATGAAGCCTGTTGAGTATGGTCCGTATTTCAGTGATTTTCAGGGGCAGTTTCTTTCCTATTTCCTCATCGGTAACCGGGTTTCTTTTGGCCGAGCATATTTTCACGACTTCAATCGCGTAGTCTCCGCCGATCTGCTTGAGGAAGTCCTTTGCCAGCTCGAATTCGTAAATTTGCTTCTTGGGGGCCCTTGGCATATTATAATTCTACTATTGAATATTGCTTTTTAAACGCCATGCCATTAGCCTGTTTTTTTCACGCTTTTTCCGCGCTCGTTTGGAACAACATTTATTTTTGCCTCCGGAAAAACTGTTGCGAGTTCCTTTCCTTCAAGGACGCGGTCAAGGAAAACCGCGAGCGCCGCTATTTCCGAGTGCGGCTGCAGCGTAACCGAAATGTTGTAATGCGCTTTTTCATAAACTTCCTTTTCGACTTTTTGCGAGCCGATTATTACCAGCAGCTTTTCTTTTTTCCTCAGCCCCTTTTCGGCTTTTTCAACGGGAATGCCGTACATTGTCAGGTGCACGCTCGTAAAGCCTTTTGCGTGGTAGTGTTCCATTCTTTTTCTCCAGCTGTCAACAAACTCTATTGCTGCTCCTTTGCCCCAGCGTTCGTTTATGCTGCCGAGCGTTTCCTCTATTTTAGGGTCCTTGTCCCCGACAATCTCTATTTTGCCCGCACCAAAAGCCCTTGCCACGAGGCAGCAGTGGCTCGTTACTCTATAGTCTCGCACGTGCCTGTGGCCGTAACGGAGCACCACAATCTCTTTCGCCATGAAAAACCTTGCCTTAGACCACTTTTTAATTTTTGTTCTCCTCAATGTTTTTGGTAAAAATGCTTGACATCCGCTTTGTAAGGGAGAATTCCGCGCTCGTGAAGGCTGATTTGAAGAAGCGCCGGGATTCCGAGAAGCTCGGTTGGGTCGACGAACTCCTGAAGATTGACAAGGATTACCGCGAAGCGCTCCGGGAAGCGGAGTCTCTGCGCGCAAAAAGGAATGAAATAACGGAGCAGGTAAAGCAGCTCGTGGCGCAGAAGAAGGACGCGAAAAAGAAAATAGCGGAGGCCAAGGCGCTTCCGGAAAAAATAAGGAAGGCCGAGAATGAGGCTGCTCCGTTGAAGGAGAAAATAGGCTGGTATTTGATGCGCCTGCCGAACATTCTGCATGGCTCCGTTCCGGTAGGCAAGGATTCTTCCGAAAATGTAGTTGTTCGTGAATCAGGGAAAAAGGTTTCTCGCCCCGAACTCGCGCCGCATGGCGAGATTTTGGAGAAGAATGGCTGGGCTGATTTTGAGCGCGCCGCAAAAGTTGCGGGTGCGGGCTTCTATTTTTTGAAGGGGAAGTTTGCGCTGCTTGATATTGCGTTGCAGCGCTTCGCTTTGGACAGGCTCATTTCAAAGGGCTACACTCTCATTGAGCCGCCGTTCCTGATGAACAGGGAGGCTTACTCCGGCGTAACCGACCTCGCTGATTTCGAGAACGTGATGTACAAAATTGATTCCGAAGACCTTTATTTGATTGCGACTTCGGAGCACCCAATGGCGGCAATGTTCAGGGATGAAATTCTTCCTGCGGAAAAGCTCCCGATTAAATTTGCTGGCCTTAGCGCGTGCTTTCGGCGCGAAATCGGCAAGCACGGGATTGACACGCGCGGAATTTTCCGCGTGCACCAGTTCAACAAGATTGAGCAATTTGTTTTCTGCAGGCCCGAGGATTCATGGAGATTCCATGAAGAGCTCATGAAAAATGCGGAGGAAATTTTTTCCGATTTGGGCCTTGCTTACCGCATTGTGAACATTTGCACCGGCGACATAGGCATTGTTGCGGCAAAAAAGTATGACCTCGAGGTCTGGATGCCCCGCGAGTCGGAATACAGGGAGGTTGTTTCGTGCAGCAACTGCACCTCCTACCAGGCCGTGCGCTCGAACGTCAAGTACAGGCTCAAGGACGGCTCAAAAGATTATGTGCATACTTTGAACAGCACAGCAATTGCGACTTCCCGTGCTTTGCGCGCAATCCTCGAAACCCATTACGAGGACGGAGCAATCAAGATTCCGAAAGCTTTGCAGCCTTACATGAACGGGGCAAAGGAAATCCTTCCCGAGAACTAGCGCCCCCGAAGAAACATGCTTTGTCATTAGTAACCTTAAAAAAGCTGTTCTAGGCGAATATTTAGTTCTAGGGCCCGTAGCTCAGCTTGGTAGAGCAACGGACTTTTAATCCGTGTGTCGTGGGTTCAAATCCCCTCGGGCTCGCTACACCTTTTCTTTTTCTTTGACAAGAAAAAGAAAAGCTGTGCCAAAAGAAAAAGTGTAAGAAAAAAACTGCACTAAAAAGAAAAGTGTAGGCAGTTAATGGAAAAGCTTAACCAAAAAGAAAGTGTAAATTGTAGTGGCTGGTCGATGTCGCAGGAAGAGGTTTCGCAGAAGGAGCACTGGGCGGATTACACCGCGAAAAAAGTCGTCGAGGCAAAGGGCGAACTCAAAGAGTATACTGTCGCAGCTGGCATTACCCCGAGCGGCGTTGTCCACATAGGGAATTTCAGGGAAATAATCACGGTAGCTCTTGTTGCTCGAGGCCTGGAAAGGCTCGGGAAGAAAGTGCGTTTCATTTATTCGTGGGACGATTACGATGTCTTCAGGAAGGTTCCCGCGAACTTCCCGAAAAAAGAGCTGCTTGAAAAGTATCTGCGCCAGCCGATAGTGGATGTCCCGGATCCTTTCGGGTGCCATAAATCGTTTGCGGAGCACAACGAGAAGGCTGTTGAGGACAAGCTCCCTTTGCTCGGGGTTTTTCCCGAGTTCAAGTACCAGGCGAGGAAGTACCGTGCTTGCGAGTACGCCGAGGGTATGCGGAAAGCGCTCCTGGATTCTGAAAAAATCAAGGCTGTGCTGGATGAGTGGCGTGCCGAGGATCTTGGCGAGAATTGGAGCCCTGTGCGTGTTTTTTGCTCCAAGTGCAATGCCGACAGCACCACTATAACTGCTTATGATGGAAAATACTCTTTGGCTTATTCGTGCGAGTGTGGCCACAAAGAAACATTCGATTTCAGGAAGAAGGGCATTGCCAAGCTTCAGTGGCGTGTTGACTGGCCTATGCGCTGGGATTTTGAAAAAGTGCGTTTCGAGCCTTCGGGGAAAGAGCATTCGTCTGAAGGCGGCTCGAATACCACCGCCGAAATAATCGTGAAGGATGTTTATGGTTTCGATGCTCCGTTCCACCTAATGTATGAATTCATTTCGATTAAAGGTTCGGGCGGAAAAATGTCGAGTTCGAAAGGAAACACAATCGATTTGAGGGAAATGCTTTCTGTTTACGAGCCCTCACTAATAAGATACATTTTCGTGAGGATCGCGCCTTCGAAAAGTTTCGAGATTTCTTTTGATGGCGATGTAATCACTCTTTACGATGAGTTCGACCGCCTTGAAAGGATTTATTTTGGCGCGGAAGAGGCTAAGAGTGAGGCCTCCGTTGACTCCTTGAAAAGGATGTACGAGCTTTCCGCGGTTGAGATCCCGAAAAAGCTCCCTTTCCAGCCTGGGTTGAGGCATGTCGCGACGGTTCTGCAGTCCAATTTTTTGGACGAGAAAAAGGCTTTCGATTATTTCAAAGGCATGGCGAAAACCGAGTTCGACAAGAATAGATTACGTATGAGAATTTCGTGTGCAAAGAACTGGGCCGAGAATTATGCGCCGGAGCAGTTCGTATTCAGAGTGCAGGACTCCGTTTCCAATGCCGCGGTTATGCTAGAACCGAAACTCAAAGGCGCGATAAAGTCGTTTGCGGATTCAATCAAACCTTCTTTCAGCGAGGAAGAGCTTGGCGAGGCACTGAAAAAAGTTTCTTCCGCGCAAAACATTCAGCTTGCTGATTTGTTCAGGGCTTGTTACATTGTTTTTTTGGGGAAGGAGCGCGGCCCAAAGCTCTTCCAGATACTCAACAAGGAAACAATTCCGAAGTTCAGGGCTCTCGCACAGGAAGCTTATTCCAAAAAACCCGTGGAGAAAAAGAAGGTTTCTTTGCCGGGCCAGAAAGAGCTTTCAAAGCTCGTGGATTTTTCCGTTTCCCCGGAAATAAAAAAGAATTTTCCGCAGCTGCGCATCGGCGTTGTTGTTGCGGAAGGAATAGACAATTCAGTGAATAGCGATGCATCTGTTTCGGTTTTGAGGGCGCAGGAAGCGGATTTAAAATCTTTTTTTGCGGGCAAGGATTTTTCCACACATCCAAGCATCAAGGCTTGGCGCGCTGCTTACTCTTCTTTCTGTGCGAAGCCGAAGGAGCACAAGCCTTCTGTTGAGGCGCTCGTGAAGAGGGTTTTGAAGGGCTCTTCGCTTCCGGACATCAACCCCTTGGTTAACCTCTATAACTCCGTTTCATTGAAGTACGTTGTTCCTGTCGGCGGCGACGATTTGGGCAAAGTAAAAGGCAAGATAGAATTGGCTTATGCATCCGGAAACGAATCTTTTATTGAGATTGGCTTCGCAGAAAATAACCCTCCTTTGAAGGGTGAAGTGATTTACAGGAACGGTAAATTGGCGTTGTGCAGGCGCTGGAATTGGAGAGAATGCGACGCCACAAAGCTAACGGAGCATACAAAAAAGGCGATCATTTACATCGAGTCGCTCAGCCCTGAAGATGACTTGGAGTCCGCGGTCAGTGAAACCGTTTCCCTAATTGAAAGGCATTTGGGGGGCAAGGCGAAAGGGTTTGTGGTGTAAGTCGTGAAAACAGGTGAATTACCCACCCCTAAAGGGGTGGGCTTCCCTTCACGCCGCCCACTTTTGTAATGTTGTTTGATGTATGTCCGCTTGGTTGCGGACATACGCACGTTCTGTTTCTATGTCCACTCCGATGTTGCGGCTAAATGAGCCTCTGCTCCAGAAGCACCCTTTTCTATAAAGCAGCCTCAAATTCGGGTGCTTCTTGAACAACTCATATGCCGAGCGACCTTTCAATCTGAATAGAATGTCGCTCGGGTTCTCAGGCTTGTGCGTCCTGAGAATCACGTGTACGTGGTCTGGCATCACAGCCAGCTCCAGAATTTCCCAATCGCGCTCACGCGCGATTGATTGGAGGATTGCTTCGCAATCCTCCTTGATGCTCTGCTTCTGCAGAGCATTGAATCTATACTTTGGAGCCCACTCCAAGTGATGCTCCCAGCAACCTTTAATATGATGATGAC
>AQRS01000015.1 GCA_000402355.1 Candidatus Iainarchaeum andersonii SCGC AAA011-E11 | reverse complement strand
CCTCGAGGCATATAACGATTTTTCAGGAAAAAAATAGATGCTCGCTCTCATCCCACAGCTAAAGCAATGGGATTTCACGCTCGCAAACGCTTAAATAAGTTTGGGAGATAAGGGTGTTTGACTTGGTTGGTTCTAATCTTGTTAAGTTTGTTGCAGTTCTTTTTTTAATTTCTGCATTTTTGCCTTTGGGTGTTTTTCACACGTTGGAAGAACCATCAACTAGTGGTGGTTTGTTTAACATATTGTTGCCTTCTGGTTGGGTTGCTTTAATTGCTTTTGTTTTGCTTTTTTTCTTTGAAAAAAGAATTAATTCAAGAATTGTTTTATTGTCTTGCAGCTTACTAATCTTAGGGCTTTTGTTAGTTCAACCAAAGAAAGCAATGCTTTCTTTATTGCTTGGCGCTGAAGATATTGATATTGACTTTTACAATTTTATATTGCCATTTTTGATTGCTTTGGTCGGAATTGTTATTTCTTTCATAATCAAGGACAAAAACAATTGATGTTGGATCAAAATAGCTTTATGCTAATGAGGTTGAAAAATATATTAGTTAACGGGTGATTTTAATGGAACGTAGAAAACTATTTTCTCCACTTATTATTGCCCTAGTTTTGTTTATTTTGACTGCAATTTCCTTTTATGTATCCATGTTTACTTCCTTTTCTTTGCCTTATCCTTTTTACATCCTATTTTCGCCATTTAACTTTATTGCACTACTAATTTCGCATTTTATTGTTTTTTTAATTAAGGATAAGGATATAAAATTTTCAAGATTGGCCTTTGCAGCAGCTTTCTTCATTTATGCTTTCAGCCCTTATGGAGGGTATATGCTCGAGGGCACTAAGATAGGGGGTTTCTTGATGCCAATCTTATTTCCACAGGGCTGGGGCAAGCTTGAACGTAAAGACCTTGATCTGGAAAAGGCCCACGCGCTTGTAACAGTTACAAGTTCTCCGATTGCTGCCGAGTGTGCAAAAGCAAAGGCTCCTGTCGACACATTCCTTCGCGCATTCCTTACCGGGGTATTCTCAATTTATTTCAAAAAGGACGTCGATTGCGTCGAAACCAAGTGCTCCGCACAGAATTCCCAAAGCTGCGACTTCGTAATCAAGCCGCTCGCGGAATTCAATTTCGAGAATGCTGCTACGAGGAATCAGCTACGCGTGGAATAAAATCAACTTTTTGGTTGATTAACAATCAACTTCAACTATATTAATCGGTTCAACACCAATTACAAATGCGGGGTCTTTTTTGTTGAAGAGTAATTTCAGGTTTTTTTTGTTTGCCGCTTTAATTGTTCTTGTTTTGTTTAGCGCCTTCGTGCCAGGCGTTTTTGGCGGCTTGGAAAAGGATGTAAAGAAGACTGATAAACCGGTTTCCGACAAAACAATTAACTCTGCCTTGACAAACATTACGGCACAGGCCATTAGCACTGCTGGTTGTTCTACTGCGCCGTTGCTTGGCAGCCTTTCATGTGGAATCTCTAAAAGCGGTTCTGGCAGCCTGGCTTCAGGCGCCACAAACTGGCACAAGGTGTATGCGGGCAGTTCGGGAACGTTGAATGTTTCTTTAAGCGGCCCAAGCTCCGCGGATTTCGACCTGTATGTTTACAACTCTTGTGGTTCGAGCTGGCTTTGCAGGCCTTATTTGAGTGGGAGTAGTGAAAGTTGTTCAATAAATGCTAGTGCTGGAAGCTANTATTACATTGGGATTAATAGTTTCTCTGGAAGTGGAAGTTACACAGTAAACACATCGCTCTCTTGCGGGAACACTTGTGATTCCTCTTCTTACACTTCATGCAGTTCCGCTGCCTTGCTTTCAAGCGGTTCAAGCAAAACCAATATGTGCGGAACCAACCAATACTACAAAATAAGCACCAGCACCCCTTGCACTGTTACTTGGTCCATGAGTCCTCAGGGCACGGCGGACTATGATTTGTATGTGCAAAATTCTTCTAACAGTTGCCCATCCACAAGCGCGTATAACTGCAGGCCATACAGTGGAACCGGGTCCCAGGAAATATGCTCTGCATCTCTCGCAGCCGGCACATACTATGCCTTCGTGAACAAATACAGTGGTACTGGTTCGTATGGTATTCAAGTCAACACGAGCAATTGTGGAACTACGTGTGTTAATGATTGTTCTTCGGGTCAAGTCAGGTGTAATGGCGGTTATTCGCAAGTGTGTGGCAATTACGATTCAGACTCTTGTTCTGAATGGCCTACAAGCACATCTGGAACTGGTAACACTTATTGTAATTATGCCTGCAATTCGGGCAGCGGGCAATGTTATTCTGCCTTGAGCGTTTCAATCAACCCCGTCAATCCAACTGTCAATTCGGGTGTTACGCAAACATTCACCGCTTCGCCAAGTGGCGCAACAGGCACGTACTCTTACAATTGGTCTTTATCGTCTTATACTAATTGCACTACAAGCGGTTCAACTTCAAGCACTTATTCAGTTACTTGTACTAATAGTGGTTCAACTCAAATAAGCAGAACTGTAAACTTAACAGTCACCAGTGGCTCACAAACAAAAAGTTCTAGCACTACTCTGTACATCAATCCTTCAGCCCTGACTGTAAATGTAACCTCATACAGCGATAGTGTAGAAAATGATTATCTTGGAAATATTCAATGGGAGATTGTTGGCAGCATCAGGGAAACTGGCGTTTATATTTCTTACAAAAGTGATAAAAGTGATGCTACAAAGGTCATAGCTCCGCTGAACAGCTTTAACAAGTATGCGGCTATATTAGCACCGAAGTATTGTTCGAGCCCCGTATTATACGTAAGGGCCTATGTGATTGGAACAAACGGGACAATCAAATATTCTGCTTGGATAAGCATTTCATTAGCAGAATACTGCTCGATTCAAACTACTAGTGGTTCAGTAACTGCAATAAACCCCTCAAGTTCAAGCACCCCATACCCCGTTCTAGGCAATGAGAAAACCAAGGAAGCGCCTAGAGCCCCCAATGAACAATCGATTTCAAGCGTTACAAGCCAAGCTTTCAGCATTACAGGCTGCTCCAGTGCCCCCACCTCAGCAAACCTGTCCTGTGGAAGTAATTCTGGGTATTCTGGGAGCCTTTCGAGCGGTGCAACGCAATGGAATAAAGTTTATGCGAACAGCTCTGGAACCCTGGCGGTTTCTTTAAGCGGGTCAAGCTCAGCTGATTTTGACTTGTACGTCTATGATAACTGCAGTAGCACATGGCTCTGCAGACCATATTTGAATGGCAATGCTGAAACTTGTGTAATCAACGTGAGTGCAGGCAAATACTATTACCTAGGGGTGAATAGTTTCTTTGGTTCTGGGGCCTACAATGTAAGCAGTTCACTTTCCTGCGGCGGAACTTGTAGTGCCACCCAAACTTGCTCTGGCACGCTTCCCACAAATGCGATTCCATTCGAGATAAAAGAGGTTGACCTTGCGGGCCTTGGCTGGTCAGGCATAAAGCTTTTTACAATAGGCAGCTGCCTTGATGATGGCTGGCTTACTGTATGGTGCGCTTTTGATGTTGGCAGCACTGCCATAATAATTGTTCCGGGGACAGAAGTTACAGGTGTAGATTTTGCAGCAATCGGATCAAAACTTGCAAAGCTTGCAAAGAGTAACAAGCTCCTTGTTGAAATTGGAACAATTGCAAAACTGTCACAAACAGTAAGGAAAATAGAATTGACTGTGAACGGAATTAAATATTCTGTTGCAGGCAGCAAAATTGCAAGGGCTGTAGAACTTGGCATAATGCAGGTTGATTTTGCGGTCGGAGAAGTAAGGACTTCTTTCACATACTTGAGCGAATGGCTCCTGAAATATGGGGATGTGGCAATTACACGGCTTAAAGGATTGGGCGCAACAAATGACATGCTGGAGACTGTAATAAAGAAGGGCAGTGCAAATTTGGACTTAACTATAAATGTTTTCAATTGGCAAAAAGGGGTGTCTTATTTAGGTGAAGGAATAAGCGGCGCGGCAGGATGGGGCTGGAAACACATTGTTTCTCAAGGGCATGCCGATCAAATAAAATCTGCATTGCAGCTTACAAACACAGATCTTGCAGTTAAAGATGTAATTTATGAGGTTGTTAAAGGAGGAACAGTTGTTGGTGGTACTGCGGGGGATAAGCTTGAAGTGGTTAAGACCGTAACTAGGGGCGATGTTTCCTATAAAATAAAGGTAATTGTAAGTGATCGCTATGATGATACCCTGAAAACAGTGGGGCGTATACTAACTGCTTATCCGGTGTGATATGATGAATAACAAATACAACAATGCGGCTATTCTTTTATCTTTCAGAACAACTGCATTCCAAGATGCCGAAGGAGAGGCACTCCTTGAGATTCTTCCAGCTCATACACTTGTTGAATGTTTTGTTGACTTTCAAGACATATCAAAATTTAAAGAATTAGAAATGCGTAAGCAAATAATCGTAGGCATTAAGCTAGTGTGCTTTACTTTGGAAAAAGTTGAAAAGCTTACAAAAAAAATAGAATCTATAAGATTAAGCAGATTAAGCAATACTGCAGTTAACAAGTATTTTATTTTTGGCGAGGTTGTAGATATTAAAAACGGCGAAGCCATTGTTAATTGTGGGTTCTATGTTTTGGTTGAATATGACAAGAATAAGAATAGCCTAAAAATCGGCGATTGGGTTAAGGCTGAAGGTCGTTTGGATGCTTATTTAACAAAGAATAATCAAGACCTTGAATAGTGTTATGATATGGCCTGCTTCTTTGATGTCAAGATTTTGGATGTGAAACCTCTCGCAGTATATAGAGGCAAAACTCACACTCAAGAGGTTTTGTTAGAACTAAGTAATGGTAAAAAAATATCTCTTTTTGACCCTAATTGCGTTATAAAGAAGGCCGCTAAAGGCACAAAGTCTAAAGTTTCAGCCAGTTTTTTAAGTGAAAAAATAACTAAAAATGATTCTTCAGAATATTCAGTTGAGCAAAAACCCCCCCAACACGCATCAATTAGGGGAAAAATAATCTACTTAACTGCAAAAAAAGAAGAGGGTCGTCAAAAGTATTACTTAGGCATCATTGATGCAGGCGTTGCATTTTTTTCTTTTACCATTTCTGCCCTAAATAACTTGAAAAAGGGGGATTTTGTAAAAGTTAACGGGAGTGGCAATAGAGTAAATATTATGAAAACTAAAAATAGGTGATTCCCCTATAAAGTGATAAAGCGAACAGATGCTGTTAATGTTGCTGTGTCTGAAAAATCCTTTCCGCTTGTGTTTGCGTCAAGTGTAAGGCTTGTCGGCCTTAGTTTTGTTTCATTGCAGGGCCGCATATTCTTCGATTTGGGACTACCGTAATATTCTCAAGCGTTAATTCCAAAGAGCCCAGAAATTCCCCTTCATTGGTTGAGCTTTTTTTCTTGAATTCTTCCTTGTTGCGCATTACTTCGGCGACAATGTGGTCAGGTGAGAACAGCTCAAACGCCCTGGAAAATAGAACTGCTCTTGTCGGGCCCTTTCTGAGAAGTGAAGCCACTAAAATGTTGGTGTCCAATACCAGCTGCATTCAAACACGCTCATTATGCCATTTTGCGATTCCCACCTTTATTTTTTTGGACAATTTCTCGATGTCCTCATCTGTTGCCTTTGATTTTTCAGTAAGCTTGTCCATTAATTCAAGCTTTGACAGTTCTTTCGCGAAGGCCTGCCTCGCGACCGCGCTCCAATTTACTGTCTCAAACTCTTTCAGCTTCCTGCGCCTGCAAATCGGTTATGCCTGTGCGCTCGCTCGCAAACATTACTATGGAGAGGTTCACGTCGTCTCCCCGTGAATGCGCGGGTTTCACGAATGCAGTGAAGTTGCCGTCCTTGAGCGCAAAGGATGCGTTTGCATCCGCAACGAAAATGGAATCCGCGTCGAATGTTGCGCCCTGCAGGAGATTTATTGTTGCGTTGAAATCCTTTTCAAGCGCGGGAATTTTTGATGCGAGCGATTGCGGGTCCTGCGCCTTTATCGTTCCGTTGAGCAGCGCATTCGGCCCCTGGAAGCCTGAAACATTGAACCGCAAACCATTCAAATCCTTTTCGAGTTTTGCCTTGAAGCCCGCAAAGGAATCCGCATTCACGTCCTGCGGAAGCGCAATGGATGCATAGCCCTGCGCAAGCTGCAGGTTGAATGACGGAATCCCGGCGTAATATGTGAAGAAAGTGTTTAGGTCCTGCGCGGAGAAGGAGTTGGCGTCTTTGAAGAAAATTGCCATGGTGCCGGAGGCGGCAGAAACCTGCAGTGTTGAATCGGAAACACCGTCAATGCCTTCAAGCGCGGCCCTGATCGAGTCGAGTTTTTGCTTTTCCGAGAGGTTCGCGCTTGAAACCACGCGGAAATCGTTTCCCAAAGAGGAAATTTTGAATGAGCCCTCAGTGGAGTAGAAAGTCGGGGCCGAAGCCAGGTTGTTCTCGATGAGAGCCTGCGGATAGCCGACAATGAGGTCGCCCTGGAAGGTTGCGCTTACCGTAACCGTGAGCTTGTCTCCCTGCCTCGTGCCTGAATCAACAATTGCCTGTATGCTCTGGTCCGTGATGTTGTAGTCTTTTGTCAGGTCAGCTTCAGTGTTCACGAAATGCGTTTCCTGTGGAACCGTTACAAGGGCCTGCGGATAGAGCGAGACCTGCGAAAGCGACTCAAGGAGCTCCATTTTCTGCATTGCGCCCTCAATGCCGTCGCTCGATGAAAGCCTCACGTCCGCGCGGAAGTTCTCGCCACTCTGCTGCGCCCCGATGAACTGGGAATTGGTGACCGAAGAAACGCCCTCGATTCCCAATAGTTCCGCATTCACGGTTGTGACGTCAAACGCATTTGTTTTGGCGATTAAAACAACCGTTGGAAAAACCATGGTAACCGTTGCCTCGATGTTAGGGGCGGTGTAGCGTATGGTTGTCGGCGGCGCCGTGTTCGGATCCAATGGAGGGGCATTTGAATTGGGGTTCGATGAGCCGTTTCCCGAAAGCGAGACAAAGCCCGCGATGGAGCCCACCATGATGACTATTATTATGAGGCTGTACAATTGCTTCTTTGAAACCGCCATGAACTTACCTTTTAAAACGTTACTTGGGGAATAAATAATTAGAATTAATTCGGTTGTAAAAGGCTTTTAAAAGCAACTTTTTCGGAAGCATTCTTATGAAGCAAAAAACCATGGTTTTGGTTGAGTTCACGGGCAGGGAAGAGGAAACCGGAAAGGTTTTCGACACTACTGACGAGAATGCGGCAAGGCAGAACGGCATTTACAGGGAAAACGCGGTATTCGGGCCGATTCCCGTGATTGTTGGAAATGGCGACCTCCTGAAGGGGCTTGATGACGCAATTCTCGAAATGAATGAGGGCGAAAAGCGCACAATTGCTCTTGAGCCGGAAAAGGCTTTCGGCGAACGCAAGAAAGAATTGGTTGTCGTTATTCCCTTGCACGAGTTTGCGAGGCGCAAATTAAGGCCATTCCCCGGATTGATAGTGGATTTGAACGGAGCCTATGGCAGGGTTCAAACGGTTTCGGGCGGAAGAGTCAGGGTTGACATGAACAATGATTTGGCGGGAAAAACCGTTGTTTACGAAATCAGGGTTTTGAGGGAAGTCAAGGAAGCAAAGGAAAAGGCGGAATTGCTTACTGAAAAATTTTTTCCATTGAAGGAGAAGGCGGAGGTCAGGCTGGAAAAAGATGTGCTGAAAGTCAGGTTCCCGAAGGAGATTGCGAAGCAGCTCGGCCAATTGCTTGTTCCTTTCACGAAAACAATGAAGGAAGCCATACCTGAAATAAAGAGCGTCGAGATCCTTGATTCGTTCGAGAAAGGCGCGGCAAAAAAAGCGGATTCGCACGAAGAAAGCACCTCTCCTGCGCAGCAGGGGAACTCGCACCCAACCCGCGAAAGGGTTGATGAGCACAAAGAAGAAAAAATTCAGGAGCAACCTCTGAAGCCGCAAAAGCCGGCCGGAACCAAAAATTATTCGGCAAAAAAAGCGCCTTCAGTAAAGAGTGAGTCCACCGATATTTACGGGCCTGGAACGGCCTTCAAGAAGAAGGAAGCCCCGAAGCCTTTTTCGAAGAACGCATAAATGGCGCTGTTTATTTTTATGTCAAATCGTCCAATTCACAGGATCAGGGAAATGAAAAGAAGGCAGAAAAAGGATGACACGGCAGCAAGGCGCGGCCCCGTAAGCCAGAAGCCTGTCTTGCCTTTCGCAAGGCTTGAGGAAGCAATCGGCAAATTGGAAAAGGAAAAAAGAATGACGAGGGAACAGGCAATTAAAGCCATACAGGCAAATTATACCATAAAATGAGTTTAACACGCCCCTCGAACTAACCCTTTTAAACGTTTGCCTTTAGAATAGGTTTAGGCTCAAACCTATTTTTTGGTGGAATTAATGGACCATGAACCAAAGGACCTTAAAACAGGGACAACTACTGTTGCAGTAGTTTACGATAAGGGCGTTGTGCTTGCCGCTGACCAGAGGGCGAGCATGGGGCACATTGCTTACGATGAGGAATCGGAGAAAATCTACAAAATCAATGAAATCATGGGCGTCACAAACGCGGGAAACGTGGGCGACAGCCAGATGGTCATAAGGTTCCTCAAGGCGCAATCGAAGCTTTACGAGCTTGAAAGGAACGAGAAGATGACTGCAAAGGCCGCAACGAATTTCCTTTCGAACATCCTGAACGGAAACAGGTATTACCCTTACATTGCACAATTCCTCATTGCGAGCTATAACGGAAAGCCCGAATTGTTCGACCTCACGCCTTTCGGCGGTTACATTGAGCGCGACAAGTATGCGGCAAGCGGCTCGGGAACGGAGCAGGCACTGAACACGCTTGATTTGGGTTACAGGAACGGCATCACTGAAAAGGATGCGGTTGCGCTTGCAGTGAGTGCCGTCGCCTCGGGAAAGAGGCGCGACCTTTATTCGGGCGGAAAAAGCATCACGGTTTTTGTTGTGGACGACAAGGGCGTCAACAGGGTTCCGCAAGATAAAGTGGAAAAAGTGAACAAAGAAGTGGCTCCGAGCCATTACTGAAATCGTTTTTCCCTTTTTTTGGTTTTTTTGCTGAAATTTTTATCCAAGGGACGTTCGAATATTTTGCAAAAAGTTTTTTTTGGATTTTTGAAGAATTCTGAGTGACACGAAAATGGATTACCTGAAGGAAGTAAAGGAAATAGTGAACTCGATTGTTCCGAAGGAGGCCGAAGTGACTTCGGTCGACCTCGAGGGGCCTGAAGTGGCGGTTTACACGAAGCGCCCCAAGATTTTCCACGACAACGAGGATTACGTGCGCCAGATTGCTCACCAATTGAAGAAAAAGGTGAACATGCGCTGCGACAAGAGCCTTTTGATTGATGAGAAAGAGGCGAAGGAAAAAATAATGCAGATTGTGCCGCAGGACGCGCGCATTGCGGACATACAATTCAACGAGGCTTTCAATGAAGTGTTCATTGAGGCGCTGAAGCCCGGCCTTGTCATTGGAAAGGGCGGAATGACGAGCAAGCAGATAATACTTGAAACGGGCTGGACGCCGAAGATAGTCCGTTCGCCGACCTCGCCGAGCGAAGTCCTGAAGGGCATTAGGCACCATTTGAACAAGTACAGCACTGAACGCAAAAAGATCCTCCAGGAAACCGCCAAAAAAATTTATTCGGAGCGCGCACAGGAAAGCTGGGTAAGGCTTACAGCCCTTGGGGGGTTCAGGCAGGTCGGAAGGAGCTGCATGCTCCTCGAAACAAGGAAAACAAAAATACTCCTGGACTGCGGAATCAACGTTGCGGCCCAAACCAATGAGGATGCCTTCCCTTACCTTGACGCAATCAGGTTCCCGATCAACGAGCTTGACGCGGTTGTTCTGAGCCATGCCCATATGGACCACTCGGGCTTCATCCCGTACCTTTTCAAAGTGGGTTACCGCGGGCCGATTTATTGCACCGAGCCTACAAGAGACCTGACAACAATACTTTTGTTTGACTACCTTGACATCCTTGCGAAGGACAACAAGGAGGCGCCTTACAATGAGCGCGATGTAAAGGAAATGCTCAAGTACTGCATCACGCGTGAGTACCGCGAGGTAACGGACATTGCGCCGGATATGCGCCTTACTTTCCACAATGCCGCGCACATTTTGGGAAGCGCTTCAGTGCATCTGAACATCGGAGAAGGGGCGCATAATTTGGTTTACAGTGCGGACATAAAGTACGGCTTTACGAGGCTGTTCAACAATGTTGACATAAATTATCCGCGCCTGGAAAGCCTCATAGTGGAGAGCACTTACGGCGCAAAGGAGGATATCCAGACCGCGAGGGAGGAATCGGAAGCGCAATTCCTCAAAATAATACAGGAAACAATTAACCAGGGCGGAAGCATTTTGGTTCCGGTTTTTGCCGTGGGAAGGGCACAGGAACTGCAGCTTGTTATCGAGAATTTTTACAGGCGCGGCCTCATTAGCCCTGACGTGAAGGTTTACATTGACGGAATGACAAAGGAAAGCTCGGCAATACACACGGCCTATCCTGAGTATCTGCGCAACGCGGTGCAGAAGCGCGTTCTGCAGAACGATTCCCCTTTCACTTCGGAAATTTTCCAGGTTGCAAAGCCCGAGGACAGGGATTCGATAACGCAGAACGGCAGCGCAATCATTTTGGCTTCGAGCGGAATGCTTACCGGCGGAGCGAGCGTGCAGTATTTTTACAGGCTTGCGGAAGACCCGAAGAACACGCTTGTTTTTGTGGGTTATAACGGAGAGGGAAGCCTTGGAAGGAAAATTCAGTCCGGAATCAAGAATTTGCCCGTAACCGAGAACAACGGAAGGACAAAGAAGCTTAACATTAATCTGCGCATCGAAACCCTTGATGGTTTTTCGGGCCATTCTGACAGGAATCAGCTTGTTGCTTATGTGCGCAATTTGAAGCCGAAGCCGAAAAGGATTTTCACCGACCACGGAGAGGCCTCGAAAACAATAGAATTGGCGAGGTTCTTTTCCGCAAAGTTCGGGATTAATTCGCAATCGATAAGGAATTTGGATTCGGTAAGGCTGAAGTGAATGCGCAACCGCCGATTGTCGGCTCAGGGTTTCTTGTACCACTTTTCATACTGCTTGTGGGTTCCAACAAAGACTATTCTTCTGGCGCTTTTAGACGGCTGCTCAAAGCAAATCCTGTACTGGCCGGTTTCCTCGACGAAAAATGGCTCGCCATGCTTGAGGTGACGCGGCTTTTCGAGGACTTTGAGCTTTTGGATTTTCTTCCAGATTATTTCCTTTACAGGCTTGTCGAATTTTTTATATTGCCTGTCCCAATCTTCTGCAAACTCCAGTTCGAACAAGGCGAATCACTTGAAACCATGCTTCGCCTTGACCTCAGCCTCTGAGAAAACTTTCCTCTTGCCCGCTTTTATCTCTTCCGAAATTTTCTTCATTTTCCTTACAACAAGCTCTGCCTCGAGCTCCTTCGCGCTCTCGAAAACCCTGTGCTTGTGCGCAAGCTCCAGAACGCCTGCGCGGATTGCCTCGCTGCGCGTCTTGTAAAAGCCGTTCTTGGTGAGCTTCTCAAGAATGAGCTCCTGAGCGCCCTCAAACCTTACCAAAGATTCACCCATAAAATCACCGCTAAAAAAGCATATCAAATTGATATACTATAATCGCAAAGGGTTAAAAAAGGTTCCTGTGGCCGGTGCCCAAAGCAATAAATTCTGCCGAGCCTTACTTTTTGCATGGGCCTGCCGAGCAAGGGAAGAAAGCCTGTTTCCGGGAAAGCGCAGAGGCCGCTTGCGCCTTTCGAGTACAGGGACGAGAAAGGAAGGATAAGGGCGAGCAAGAAAGGCGTCGGCATTTTCAGGCAAATAGAGTTGAGGGATGCAATGGTGCGGCGGAGAAATGCAAGCGAAACCAAGAAAATTCATTTAATGCAAACCCCAAAACTAATGACCGAATTAAGGAACGAAACTGGATATCTCAGCGGAGTCCATTCCAGGATTCAGCGCGAAATGTTCGTTGACCTGCACTCGGATGTTACTAAATCAGTGAACAGAACCGCGCGAATTTTGCAGGAGCTTAAAAAAAGAGGCGCAAAAACCGAGGGAATATTTGACCTGGGAAAGATGGATGCGGATTTTGTCAGGATACTCCGTGAAAACCATTATCTTGACCAACAAATGAATATGGTTGAACTTCACCAGCGGCTGCTGGAAAAGCACGGCCACAAATTGAGGAAGAAGCTGCCCAGCCAAAATCCCACAAACAAATAATTAGCTTTTCGAACAGATTTTTAGACCAAAATTTTCCGCCCCCTAGAACCGGAATTCACGGAGCAATCACCATTATACATAACGGGATTTTTCTCGATTTTTAAAAAAATTTTTTTTTCCCGAAAAAAAACTAAATATACATAAGAAAAAAGCTTAATTTGAGCTCCTTTTTTCAAATAACTTTGGTTAATGACTCCGTAAAGAAAAAGGAGGCTTAGGACAGCTCCGTTTGATGGAAAAGTATTTATATGAGTTCAGTTATACTAAATGCGTTTTGGGGCAGGTGTTAGCTATACTGGATATTTTCACGGGATTTAGGCTCACTATAGAAGAAGACCGTGCAGACAAGCTGGCCAGATGCCTGGAACTTGGCGGTGAGAGGCCGAAAGACGAAGAAATAGGCTTCAGGAAGAATAGTTTCACCCCTATATAACTCTTCCTAAAGTTCACCCTCTGAAAAAAAGGCCTCTCACCCTAATTCTCACCTTTCCCCCCATACCCCGAAATTAATGCCCCCCCCTGACACATGATTTTGCGGTTTGCACAAACCCTGTTTTTATTAGTTTTCAGCTTCTGGGTATTGCATGAAGGTCGCAATTACAGGAGTTCCGGGAACCGGCAAAACAAGCGTTGCAAAGATGCTTGCAGGGCGCCTCAAATGCGCCTGCATCAACGAGCTCGCGTTTGCCAAAAAAAAGCACATAGGAAAGTACAATGCGAAGCAAAAGGAGCGCGGAATACCCCTGCGGGAATTCAGGAAAAAACTGGATGCCGAGCTCTCGAAAAGGGAGGATGCGGTTGTCGAGGGCCATCTTTTGTGCGAATTCAGGGCCAAAGCGGATTTGGCGGTTGTGCTGCGCGGCAATATCAAGGAACTTGAAAGGCGCCTCAAAAGGCGCGGCTACAGGGATGAAAAATTGCTTGACAACATTTATTGCGAGCAAATCAATTACTGCGGAAAGCGCGCACTGAAGAGCTACGGGAAAGCAAAAGTCGTTGAAATAGCGGGCGGAAAAAGTATAAAAGCCACGGTGGATATTATTATTAGCGAAGTGAAAAAGTTGCAGCCGCGGAAAAAGGGGAAAAAATAATGAAACACATTCTTTTGGCGCTCACACTCATTCTAACCAGCTACATAACACTGGGTGCGACCGTAAGCGAATTCACTTTTGCGCAGCAGGGGTACAAAGATTTCTACATAAATGGTTTTGATTCTTATGGCTGCAGCGAATACAATTTCCTCAATACTGTTGATTTGAATGGCGAAGTTTTTCCGATAATTTCTTTGAAAGCATATTTTTCCCCGAACCCTGGCAGGGAAGCGGAAGTGAAGGCATTTCTTAATGGGGATGTGAACGCTGTTGCGGAGCTCAAGTTTTCCGATTTCGCGAACGGAACCGCGAGGATATGGGTGCCGCGCGAAAAAATCCTGCGCGAGAATTCACTAAGCGTTTGCGGCAAAGCCTCGTTCACCGTAAACTCGATAAAAATCATGGCAGATTCCTCATATGGCGTGTATTACGCGCCTTATTTTCCCGCAAAGGACGGGTTTGTGCTGAACCTCGAAACTTATGCGCCGATAATTGGGAAACCATTCAAGGTTACGGCTGTGGCAAAAAATTACGGGAGCGTGGATGCAAGCGTGAAGCTTGACTACAGGCGTTCAGAGCTCGAGGAATCGCTCAAGGAGCTTTCGGTCCTTGACGGAACCACCAGTGAAGAGGGAGTGGTGCCTAAATGCATTGAGCGCGGCGCAAATGCGGATTGCACAAAGCCCGGGGAACTGGGCATTTCCTACATGGTTGTCGCGAACAAGGCGGTTCCGATGACTTTATTGCCCGCAATAATTACTTACACGAACATTTTCGGCGAGCAGGAGAAGAGGCTGACAAACAGGCCTGACTTCGGGGCTTATGACCCGCCGCAATTGATTTCCGCAAAAATTTCTTTGGACAGGGACAGGGCAATTGTGGGTGAACCCACGAGCCTCAATGTGATTGTGAAGAACCAGAGCGAGGAAGCGGTTGAGAACGCAAAAATAATTCTCTCAAGCAACCTCGAAATAATCGGAGAGGAAATGCTTGAAACCGGGGCATTGCAGAAGGGCGAGGAAAAAAGGCTTTCTTTCTCCGTGCGCGGAGTTGAAGCTGGAAATTATGAAATAAACTGCCTCGCGCAGTACAATGGCCGCGAATTCAGCTGCGAGACCGCCCAGATAACCATTGAGCGCGGAGGCATCGGCATGGAAATAATATCGGCAATGGTCCTTCTCTTGATTGCCCTCGGGGCTTTCGCATACTACTACTTCAAGAAGTGAATTCATCGGGTTTCCGAATCGCTTTCAATCCGCTCTATTTTGAGCACCGGCTTCGGCTTTTTTTCCTCCTCGCTTTTCTTGTACACGTAATAAGCCACTCCAAGGATAACCGCGAGCAATGGGTAAACCGCAACCGGAATTTCCAAAGCGTTTGTTGGAAGAACCGCGAGCGAAGATGCCTTTGACGAGCCGGCAATGGATTTCAAATAGGATTTCTGCTCCAGGTCGCTTTTTGCGGAAACAAGCGCGGAGTCAACTTCCGCGGCCTTTTGTGAAGCGTTTCTTTTTGAGACCGCAACATTGTACGCGGACAATGCGTTTTCCTTGAGCTTTTCAATGGAAGCCGCGGCCTCCTTCTCGGCCTGCTCCAAGGCGGAGTAATTATCTTCCAATTTGAATTGTTCCGCGACGGCCATTGCACCTCCGTAATCCCCGGCCTGCAGAAGCGCGTCAAACTTTTGCTTTGCGGTTCCGAAATTGGCCGAAGCAAGCTTCTTGAGTTCCGCGAGGCGCTCCTTTGTTATCGGCGAGTAAGCATAAACCTGCGCGAGCTCCTCGGCACTCAAAGAAGAAAAATTTTTTTCAAGCAGGGCTGTTTCTTCCGAGAGGGATTTTTGCAGCGCGCCTAATCCCGAAATCCTTTGCCCGAGGAGAAGCGCCTTCTGCTTCAAAAATTCGGCGGAAGAAAAATTGTCCGGATCAGCCGGAGCAATTGCCTGCGTTTTGCCGGGAACCTGCTCCTGTGCCGGGTTCGGCAAAGCGGCTTTTGTTGCATTGCTTTGCGCGTCGCCGAACACTATTGAATTCAGGCCGCCGAGGAGCGAAGAGAAAAGAAGGACGGTTTTTGTGCCGCTTTGGCGCGAGGAAACGTTCGGCGTGGAGAAAAGTATTTCCTTTTGGCGCGAATCAAAGGAAATTTCTACTGCAAAAGGAATCCCGATTACCGGGGCGGTGTTCTCAAGGGCCGCGCGGAAGAACTTTTCCCCGGAATCGTTCTCATAACTTTCCCACACAGAGTATTTCCGGAACGCTTCGGCAAGGCATTCCGCTGAAAGAGAATCGATTTCCGCGCCAAGGGAATTCACTTTCGCGATTGTTGCGCTTTCCGGCAAATTCACCGGAACGGAATCCGCGGAGCCGAAGTATTGGGCGTAAGAAAGCGTTTCCCCGCGGAGTTTCGCGAACCGGCTTTCGCAGGAAAGGAACGGGAATTCATTCAGGAAAGACTCGAGCAACAGGGTTTTTTCAAGCGCGGCAAAGTAATTCTGCTCGGCTTTTGTGAAGCCGGAACTTTTGGAGAGCGAACCGGCGAAGGACTGCCTTATGCTTTCGCAGGAATCAAGCACCAGCTCCGGGTTGTCGTAAGGCGTGGGAATGCTTTTGAGCGACGCAAGCTGCGCATTCAAATCAGCGGAGGAAACATTCTTCGAGAGCCGT
>AQRS01000014.1 GCA_000402355.1 Candidatus Iainarchaeum andersonii SCGC AAA011-E11 | reverse complement strand
GCATTAGGCCTCGTCCCCGTAGGGGACAAGGAACCACTATAATGCCGAAAAACTTTCTGGTTTGCTATATCAAAGGACAAACTTTGTATCCATATTTTTGTCCTTTGATATTAAATACTTTTTCAGGGTTGAGTTAATGCATGCGGATAGGCTTCATAGGCTTCGGCAAAATGGGCTCTGCGCTCGCGTCTTCGCTTAAAAAATCCGGGGAAAAAACGGTTATTTTCGACCGCAACAAAGAGGTGCTTGCAAAGGCAAAGCAGGGCGGCTTTGAGGCTGCCGGTTCGGCCTCTGAAACCGCCAAAAAATCCGGCATTATTTTTGTGTGCGTGAAGCCTCAAAACCTTGCTGAAACGCTTTCGGAAATCAAAAGCAATGCAGGGGGAAAAATAGTTGTTTCGATTGCCGCGGGAAAAAAAATTTCATCAATGAAATCGGTTCTGGGCGAAGCGAAGATTGTGAGGGTAATGCCTAACATCAATGCGCTTGCGGGAGCGTCAATGAACGTTTTCACTGCAGAGAACCTGAATTCAGCGGAAAAGAAAACAATCAAAGGCATTTTGGAGAAATGCGGGAGCGCAGTTGAAATGCCTGAAGAAAAGTTTGATTCTGTTACAGCCCTGAGCGGCTCTGGGCCCGCATTTGTCGCGCGCTTTGTCGAGGCACTTGCGGAAGCCGGGCAAAAAAACGGTTTGGGAAAAAGCGAGGCGCTTGAGCTCGCGCTCCAGACGGTTCTTGGCACCGCTAAACTCATGAAGGAAAAAGGATTTGGAACGGAGCAAGTGGTTGAAATGGTTTCCTCTCCCAATGGAACCACTGTTGCTGGAAGAAAAATTTTGGAGCAGGGAGAATTCAAGAAAATTATTTTTGAAACCGTTTCGGCGGCGCGGAAACGGAGCGAAGAATTGGGGAGATAAAAAAATGGGATTCAAAAGAATTGTTGTGAAGGTAGGCACTAACGCCTTGATGCGCGGCGACAGGATAAACAAGTCCATTATCAGGAGCCTCGCGTCGGAGCTCTCGGAAGCGGGTAAAAACGGCGCGGAAGTTATTCTGGTCACAAGCGGCGCAATTGGTTTCGGGATTGAAAAAATGCGCCGCGGCTTTCCTCCGGACATGCAGACGAGGCAGGCAATGGCGGCCATAGGCCAGAACCTTTTGATGAGTGAGTATGAAAAGGCTTTCAGGAAACACAACCAGGTGATTGCGCAGGTCCTTTTGACTCCGAATGTCTTCACGAACCAAGGGGCGCTTTCAAACCTCGGAAGCACGCTGGAAAAGCTGTTTGAAATGAAGGCGATTCCAATAATCAATGAGAATGATGTTGTTGCGGTCGAGGCGCTTTCGGAAACAAAGCCGTTCTCGGACAATGACGGCTTTGCCGCCTTGATGGCGGTGAATTTCAAGGCCGATTTGATGATTCTTCTCACAGATGTGGACGGTTTTTTCACCGAGAATCCCAAGGAGAACCACAAGGCCGAGAAAATCAGGAGCCTTAAGCAGCTCCTTGCGGGAGAAATGGTGCACGGCCGGAAATCAAAATATGGTTTGGGCGGAATAAAATCCAAGACGCTTGCGGTCCAGAAAGTGGTTGAAAAAGGGGTAAGCGCGGCTGTGTGCAAGGCTCGCAAAGGCGCAGTGAAATGCGTGCTTGAGGGAAATTGTTCGGGCTCTTTTTTTGAGGCGGGAAAATGAGCGAAGCAAATGAAAAGGCGGTTCTCGCAAAAAAGGCCTTCCTCGCAATGAGCATTTCAGGCTCAAAAGAAAGGGACAGGGCTCTCGCACTCATCGTTTTGGAAATGAAAAAAAGCAAAGCCAAAATAATTGCGGCAAATGAAAAGGATGTTGCCGAAGCCAAAAAAAATAATCTTGCAGCACAGCTCCTGAAGAGGCTGCTTCTCTCGGAGGAAAAGTTTTCTGAAATCCTGCACGAGATTGAAGGGGTTAAGAAACAGCCTGATTCAGTAGGAAAAACAATTTCGAAAACGCTTTTGGATAAGGGGCTCGAACTGGAACAGATCTCAACTCCTATAGGCGTAATTTGCGCGATTTTCGAATCAAGGCCGGACGCGCTTGTCCAGATAAGCTCGCTTTCAATCAAGACCGGAAACGCAGTGATTTTGAAGGGCGGAAGCGAGGCATTGAACACGAACAGGGCGCTTTTGGATTGCATTCAGTCCGCTTTGAACGGAGCGGGTTTGCCTTCTGAAGCCGTGCAGTTTGTTGATTCGAGGGAAGCGGTTCAGGAGCTAATCAAAATGAACTCCCACATCGACCTCATTATCCCCAGGGGAAGCAGCGCATTCGTGAAGTTCATCCAGGAGAACTCCAGCATTCCGGTGTTGGGGCATTCAGACGGAATCTGCCACGAGTATGTGGATGAGAAGGCGGACATGAAGAAAGCCGTGAAAATCTGCGTTGATGCGAAATGCCAGTACCCCGCGGTCTGCAATGCAATGGAAACGCTTTTGGTGCATGAAAAGATTGCGGAAAAGTTTTTGCCGCAGTATGCAAAAGCGCTTGCCGGAAAAGTGGGGCTGCGCGCCGACGAAAAGGCACTCGCGATTCTGAAGAAAACAGGGTTTGATGCGAAGAAAGCAACGGAAGAGGACTGGGCAACGGAGTACAACGATTTGATACTTTCAATAAAAACAGTGAAGGGTGTTGAGGAGGCAATCGAGCACATAAACAGGTTCGGCTCGAAGCACACTGACGGCATAATAACAGAGGACAGGAAGAATGCCGCAAAATTCCTGCAGGCTGTTGATTCCGCGGGAGTTTACTGGAATGCCTCTACTAGGTTCGCGGACGGATATAGGTACGGAAAGGGCGCGGAAGTAGGCATTTCAACAGGGAAAATCCATGCGCGCGGCCCGAGCGGGGTTGAAGCGCTTTTGAGCTACAAGTATTTGCTGAAAGGCAATGGGCACATTGTCGCGGATTATTCCGGAAAAAAGGCGAAAAAGTTTTTGCACAAAAAACTGAAGTGATTTTTTTTCTCTTTCTTTTCGTCAAGGTTTCCCTCGCCCCCGTACGGGACTGGGCAGCGTGCCCTTTGGGTACTACTGTTCTTTCTCTTTGTAAGAGAAAGAAAAAGGTTGCGGCGGCAGGAATCCTTTCGCGTGCCTGACTATCAATTCCGAGTCGAGCCATATTTTATAACCAAGCTCTTTCGCGCGCTCGCAAAACAACTGGTCCTCGGTAATGACGGAGCCATTTGCTAGGTAGCGCATGTCGAATGGTCTCGGCTTGTATTTTTCGAAAACCCTTCTTGCCACATCCATTTTCATTGCGCAGAAACCGAATCCAACAGAGTCGACTTTCACTGTTCCGAACAGCTGCTTTTCTGAGAGCCACTCATAACCTTCGCCCTTTGTTTTGTATGCGACCGGCTTTATTTCCTCTCCGATGGGATTGAAGTATGTTCCTGAAATGAAATCCTTTCCGTTTTCCAAATGGGAAAAAAGTTTCTTAACCTGCTCGAAACTGAAGGAAATGTCGTTGTCAATCCAGAGCATATAATCAATCAGAAAGCCTGGCGTTTTTTCCTCGAGCGCAAAGGCCTTGCGGAGTATTTCATTTCGGTTCTCGGAAATCAGTGGCGAGGCAACCGTGAGGGTAACGGTGTTGTAAGCCACCATCAATTGCCCTATCGTGTTCGCGTATGACTTGAAGAAGCTGAAGTCAACAAAACGCCCCGAGGGGACGCAGATTGCAATGTTCTTTTTTTGGTTCATTGGAAACGGAAATAATTCTGCGGGGAAGAGTTTTTAGCAGTAACAGATTAAGGAAAAAAAGCCGAAAATTTATTATTATTGCCCGGGGCGCTGGGGCTTTGGGGGCTGCCTCATGCGCAGGTGTTCCTTTGGCCCGAAACCAAGCAGGTGGGCAAACGCTGCGAGATGCCTGTTAAATCCGACCTTAGGCCCCTTTCGTAATGGCAGCATACAAACATCAACCAATTAAATTAGAGCTTTTTCTTATTTAAACAATCGCATTTTCAATTAGGATTATATACTGAAATAACTTAATTTTAAGCATGAAATTTGCTTTTGCCGCATTGGTTATTGCGGCGCTTTTGGTTGCGGGTTGTGCCGCTCCCCAGCAGGCACAGCAGAATCAGCAGGGAAACGGAGCAACGCCGCAGCAACCCGTGACACAGCCTCCTGCCAACACAAACGGGAACGGGAGCGCTTCAGGAAACGACAGCGTAAAAATTCCGCCCGGCAATTACACCAAGCCCCCGGGAATAACCGAGGCAAAAGCGGATATTGACATGTGCAATGGTCTGATAAAGGTGACCTGTTCAACCGACAAAAAAACCAATTCTTTGGAGCTTTACAGGAATTTGCCTTCAAAATCAATCGTGTGGAATGCGCATGACACCGATTCAGGAGGCCTCACTTCGGTGTTTGACATCAACGTGGACAAAGGATTGAGCGGAACCTACGATTTGGGATGCATGCTGAACGCATTCAAGGGAGACACGGATTTGGACGCGGATTCTCTGCGCGCCGCGGGAAGGTTTGTTGACATAAGCAGTTACGAGATAAAGGCGTGCGATGAGCAGGCGCCAAAAGGAAAGGCCGTGAAGTTGCTTTATGTAAACACAATCAGCGACACATGCAACGGCAAAGCCACTGTACAGTGCGGCATAAGCGACATCACGAATTCAGTTGAATCGGAAGCGACTTTCCCTACTAACAGCGGCTCGAGGTTTGTGGGTTACTTCGAGGACACTTCAGGAAACAAGTATGCTCGCTTTGATTATACGGTGAAAGGAGACATGAGCGGCGCATACGAGGCGTCATGCAAGTTAAACACCGACAAAACGGGCACTGATCTGGATGCGGATGCCTCGAGAAAGCTCGGCCCATTAAAAATCAGCAGCGCGGCAAACATACAAATGTGCACGGAGCAGCCAGATTCAAGGTTCATTGAAATCGTTTCGCCGCTGCAGAACGGAATAATTACGGGAAACAAAGGAGTGAAAATTGATTGGATAATAAAGCAGAAGCCGAATTTCGGTTACTACATTTACCTTTACAGGCTCAACATATCGAGCAGCCAGTTCGAGCCCGCAATCAGCGCAGGAAATAATGAAGCCGGAATTTTCAAAAAGCTCCTTGCGCTGGACAGCGGAATAACTTTCGAGGGAAACGGAAAGTATTCATACACAATAGGCAAAACTGACTCTGAAACCGGGTTCTCTTTTTCGGACGGAACCTACAAAGTAATCGTTAGGGCAGTTGACGCGACCTTCGATGAAAAATCGCAGGAAGTTTCCTTCCACTACGATTCAACGGGGAAGCTCGCTGATTCGATAATCAGGTGCGCTGTGCCTTACTGCACACTCAAGGCTTCTGGCGCAACCATAAATGCGATGAATGGGGATTTCCCGAACAAGGATTTCCCTGAATTCAACAAATTCCAGTTGAGCTGGCAGCCTGACGGAATTTCAAGCATGGACTGCACAGCGGCATCCGCTAATGATGCAGAAGGCTTTGTGAACATACATTTCTACATAGACAATTATGCAGGCCACGGCAACTATCCTTTGCACACAAAAAACTGGGGAATTCCACCTGCACTCGCGTCAATGGAGTATGATTATTCCACGAAAGCATCAGGTAAAATACCGGTTTACATGGCGCTTGCTTACGCGCCGCAGGATTACAATAATTCGAGCTGCTTTGTGCAGCTTGATTCCGTGAACTCCGGAAGCTTCAATTGCCCCGGAATGAACGGGGGAAAAGATAAAGACAGGGTTGAACAAATCAGGGGAACGTTTTGCATCCCGGAAGAAAAAGTCTCGAAGTGAAGCCCCCACAAAAACCTATTTAAAGGCAAGGGACTCTAAAATAGTGCATGAGAAGGGATTTACTTCACATGCATTTCCGCTGATTCTCGCGAAACCCTTACTCAAACGAACAAATTCTGCAAATACTCTTTTTTTGGTGGCGACCGTCGTCTAGCCTGGTTTAGGATCGAGGCCTGTGGAGCCTTGGAGCTGGGTTCAAATCCCAGCGGTCGCCCTTCAACAGTTTCGGCTGTTGGGTGCGAGGGACCCTGCTTCGCAGGGGCCTGGCGAACCGCTGTTCGCACGCCCTCCCAACGCGGGCTTGCGTTGTGCGAGTGCTATCTTCGTCCTGCTGGACTCGATAGCAAGAAGTTCGGTTCCAACACTAAAATGGCGAGGTGCTTCTGATGCCTTACCAGACAGTAAAAGGAATGCGCGATTTCCTGCCGGAACAGGCGAAGAAGAAGCAGTTCATCGAGGATGTTCTCCGCAAAGTTTTCGAGAGCTACGGTTACGAGCCTCTCCAGACCCCGATTGTGGAGGAGTTTGATTTGCTCGCGGCAAAAGGCTCCGGCGGCGAAGCGATTAAAGAGGAAATTTACTGGTTCAAGGACAAGAGCGAAAGGGAACTTGGCCTCAGATACGATTTGACGGTTCCGTTTGCGCGCGTGGTTGCAACGAACAGGATGCTCCAGAGGCCGTTCAAGAGGTACTGCATAAGCACTGTTTACCGCTATGACAGGCCGCAGGCAAAGCGTTACCGCGAATTTACGCAGGCTGACATTGACGTTGCGGGTGTGAAATCAGTGATGGCGGACTTCGAGATACTGCAGGCTTCGGCAGATGCCATGCGCAGGCTCGGGTTTGAATTCAAAATCACGGTGAACAACCGGGCTTTTTTGGAGGAACTTGCCAGGGCATGTGGGGTCCGCGAGGAACAAGTCAAGGACGCATTCAGGATAATCGACAAGCTGGACAAGATAGGCGAAAAGGAGGTGCGCCGCGAGTTCCGCGAAAAAGGGATTGATGATTTGCTGCTGGAAAAGATTTTCGTGAATTCTATGGAAAATGCGAAGGAAAAAACAGGAGAAACCGAATCAGCGAAAGAGCTCGCGGAACTAATGGGGCTTTGCAAGGCGAATGGAATGAGCGAGGTTTCGCTGGAGCTCTCGCTCGCGCGTGGTTTGGAATATTACACCGGAAATGTTTTCGAAATAAAATTGAAGGAAGGCCCGAGCGTCGGCGCGGGAGGAAGATACGACAAACTGATTGAATTGTACGGCGGCGAGGCGACTCCCGCTGTTGGAATCAGCTTCGGTGTTGATAGGCTGTTTGATGCGCTTGAAAGTGAACTGATTATCGGGCCGAATACTGATGTTTTCATTGCCCCTCTTACAAAAGAAGCAGGTATAGAGGCGACAAAGATTGCGGCGAAATTGCGTTTGCAGGGAATTTCTGTTGAAGTTGATTTGGCCGGAAGGAACATAAAAAAGAATTTCGAGTATGCGAACAAGAGAGGGATTCCTTTCATGATTGTTCTTGGAGAGAATGAACTCAAATCGAAAAAATTCAATGTAAAGGAAATGTCTTCCGGAAAGGAAAAGGAGTTCGCTTTCACGGATTTGAATGGGTTTTCCAAGCTCGTCAAAGGCCACAACTGACTCGCTTTTTTAACCCTTTCCAGATGCTAATTTGTAGAGTTTTTTTAGAGCCCCAGTAGCACAGCCTGGTTAGTTGCGCGTCCTTGGTATCTCCAGATGGAGCTAAATAGGACGAGGTCGCGGGTTCAAATCCCGCCTGGGGCTCTCTCAATCTTATCAAGGTGCCTACGATTCGAAAAACCAATCAGCCGCATCCATTCTGCCAGCTGCGCATGACCATAAATTTCTATATAATAATCATTTCTGTTGGAGTGCTTGCCGGTAGAAACAGAAAAATGTTTCCGTAAAATCGGCACGAGTTGGTCAATTAATGGCTTGCTGTCCATCTGAAGAGAAATCCGCGGGTATGGCTTGGCATAGGCTTTTCTTTTATCAAAAAATACGCAACCGTCAGTGTCGAATATTCCGCGAACAGCAGCAAAAACACAGTCTTCACTTGCAGCCAATATTTCATCTGGAATTTTGACAGTATAAGTCTTCGAACCTTTAGGGAATGAAAACCTTCCAGTGAACATTTTGTACAAGTTTGTTGAATACAGTTTGAGGTAAATGCCATTCTTGTCCTTGCTTTTTACAATTCCTGCATTTAATCCAAAAAGTTTCGTCGCTTTGCCGGACAAATAACCATGATACTTCTTGTCAAGTTCCGAATGCCCTGAAATCCCTACTGTAGAGCCGTCAGATACATATCCATCGCCTATAAATGCGCCAACAAACTCGCAAAGGTCTTTTGAAAGCTCCTGAGTAGCGTTTATGTCACGGGCATAGTATGCACTCATCAGCCTTAACTTCTTGAGCCCGTTCATTTTTCTTTTCTCAAACTCGTCAGGATACTTTTCATAAAGTGCCTTACCGCCCTTTACCGCGCCCCAGTTTCCGGGCTTAGAAAAAACAATGCTTTGGAATTCAGGTTTCCTTTCCTCCGGCAAAAAGGAAAGCATTTTGTCAAACAAGCTTTTTGGAATGAGAAACTGCCCATGCTGGTAATGCTGAAACATTGAGCGTGGAACTCCGAAGAAAGCATAAAGCTCGTTCCAGTTGCTGACACTCACTGAAGAACGGAGCAGTGAAAAGAACTCCTTTCTCGAATCGCCAGAATTGAAACCAATTCTCTCTTCCATAACGGAGCACTGCTCCCTTGGCTTTTCCTTACTTTGCAAGGGGCACATTGCCGGTGCGGCAGTCATTCAAAATCGCCCCCGAACCCTTCCAGAATCCAGAGTTCCCTGTCAGTAAGCTCCTCGCCATTCTCAATAGCCGCAATGGCTCTGATTATTTCTCCCCTGCTTGGGGATTGAATAGAAAAACCCATCAAACCACCTCCTTTTCGTGGATGAATTTTTTCCGGAGACGGCTTGGGGCGTTCGCAGGCATTAAATCCTTTGCACCAAGAGCAAAGGTTCAGATGTGCGAAGGTTTAAGCCGAGAATGCCCAGGCGTAGGAAAAAATTCGCGAAGAGGAGGCGATAAAGAATTATTATTTTGCATATTTGTTGCCTTTTTGGGTTAAACTGTATACTCTATAATTAGACCTTGCTGGAGATGGTGCCAACAGATGGAATGCCGGGCCAAAGCCGGTTGAGCCACAAAAGGAAGGCACCGCTGATGACATTGGCTTTTTGAAAGTGATGCTTGATGAGATTGAATCCAATTATAACATCAATACGAAAATGGTTTACGTTGCCGGCATTTCGAACGGCGGTTACATGACTTACCGCGTTGCTTGCGAAATGAGCGACAGGGTTGCTGCTGCAGCGCCTATTGCCGGCTCTGTTCTTGTCCCGAATTGCAGGCCCTCAAGGCAGATTTCACTTATAACTTTCCATGGATCCGCCGATCCATTGGTCCCTTACAATGGAGGCCCAGCCATTGATTCGGTGCCTGAATGGGCGAAGAACCGTGACAACGTTCCATCGGTTCAATATTCTACATCCCTATTCCTGAAGAACGACACTTGCCCTTCAAAATCAAAAGAGACTTACAATAAGGGCGATGAGACCTGCGAAACTTACAGCCCGTGTGCTGCGGGTTCTGAAGTCGGGATTTGCACAATAGATGGCGGCGGGCACACTTGGCCCGGAGGACAGTACCCAGTTGGCGCAATAACGCTTGGCGTTTACAAGGGGATAACCGTCGCACCCAACAATCTTGGCGCCCTTCCGACCTGTGCCCGTCAGGGTGGCGCACTCTCGGACGAAACTGTTGCGCCAGAGGCTTTTAACGGGAAGAAAGGGTTAAATACAGAACAGAACGCTGCTTTAGTATGAATAAAATTTTGGTTACGGTGGCCATTGTTGTTCTTGTTTTGACCGGATTAGTGCTTGCATTTCCACTTCAGGCAGACCCGCAGGGAGATAAGGGGTCACTTGAAAAAATCACTTTCATCCACTACAAGGATGGACACATAAAACAAGTTAATGGAAACGCTAAACCAGCCAGCATTGCTTGCTATGGTTTTCTCGCGAAAGGCGCTAAGTGGAAAACAACCGAATCTTATAAAATAAACCCTACAAACTCACAAGGGCTATCACAAGAACTAATAGTTAATTCTACTGACGCAGCGGATGCAAATTGGGACAACCAAGTAGCATTTAACATCTTTGGAACAGGAACAGTTGATTATAGTGCTTCTTACAATAACGGCAATTTGGATGGGAACAACACACTCTCATTTGGAAGCATTTCGAATACTGGCGCCATTGCAGTTACAACAGTGTGGGGCTATTTTGGCGGGCCAGTACAGACAAGAGAATTAATAGAGTGGGACATGCTTTTGGATCAGGTTGATTTCCAGTGGGGCGACGCTACACTCGACCCAACCAAAATGGATGTACAGAACATTATAACACACGAAATTGGCCACTCGGCAGGAATGGGAGACCTCTACCAAATACAGTGTGCACCACAAACAATGTACGGCTATTCAACTGAAGGGGAAACCTCGAAAAGAGACCTTGATTCTGGCGACATAACAGGAATCAAAAAGCTCTACTCCTAAATCCGAGAATAACTATTTTTTGAATTAAAAAAAATCACGAAAGCACATTTTAGGGGGGTCCCGCCCAACCCAATCAAGCTTTTAACTCTTTTCAAGCCCAAAACTATCAAAAAGAAGCCAATTTTGCTTCTTTTTCGTCAACGTTTTTCTTTTTCTTCGCAAGAAAAAGAAAAAGGTTGTTGCGGAGATGGCAGAGCGGTCCAATGCGCACGCCTGGAACGCAAACTTTTTCTTTCTCTTTGAAAGAGAAAGGAAAAAGTTTGGACAAAAAGAAAGAGAATCTTTTTGGCCGAATTTGTTTGCCTTGCGAGCGTGTTCCCGAAAGGGAGCGGGGGTTCGAATCCCCTTCTCCGCGTCCGAGCATGCTCCTCGGAAGGGAGCATACGTCGCCCCGTTTGCAACGGGGCATAAATATTTCTCTTGCTGTTCGATTCGTCGGTTGGGTGCGGGTTCCCCTGCTTCGCAGGAGAGTTGCTCTGCCGAAGCTCGATTCCGCACAGTTTTCTGCGGTTTTAAACCTATAAAAACCATTTTTCTACATAAGGCCCAGGCGCATGTTTTTTAAGCGGTTGAAATAATACTGTTTTAGGGGATTTTGATGAAAAGCGAAGTTGTTTTCGAGGATCCGAATTTCAAGGAAGGGCCTGTGAATGCCAGGCGCGGCACGATACAATTCACCGAGGTCGCCAAAGAAATGCGCGACGAGTGGTGCTATTTCATACTGAAGCCTTTTTTGGGGAAACTCCTTTTGAACAACATCAAGTCTTCGGACAACAAGCCGGACATTAATCCTAAGCTTTCCTACAAAGCGCTGAAGAGGCTTGTGGGAAAGAATGTCGAGGTTTTCGGCGTCATAAAGGGCGCGGACAGGCTTGGCGCGGAAATGAATTCCGACATGCAGGCGATGAAAGTCCAGAAAATAGTGCTGAACGAGTAACTATCGAGCGATAGCGAAGATAGTTGCCCTACCGCCGCGGGCCTGCGGCGCGAAACTGTTGAGTTAAATTGAAATACTAGTTTTCCCTAATTTTTGCGCATGCATGAAAAGCACATTGAGGGCATAATTGCGCGCTACGTGAAGGACGGCGATGTCGTAAGCATCGGCACGGGCGATTTGGGGGAAAAATTCATCAAGAAGCTCGCGCTCGCACTTGAGCAGGAGCACGTGCCCATAAACTCGATTGAGTTCGTGCCGACTTCAATGCGGAGCGCGATGGTTGCATCTTCCCTTGGATTGCCGATCGCTGATATTAATGACAAGGAGATTGACGTTGCAATAGAGTTCGTTGACCAGATTGACAATAATTACAATTTCATCAAGCGCAATAGCCACTCGTTTGTGCGCGACAAAATGATTTGCCAGAGCGCCGGAACACTGATTGTTGTTGCGGATGAAAGCGCTTTGGTTGAGAAGCTGCGCGGCACAATCCCTTTTGAAATCGCGACCTTCGGCTGGAAAAGGACACTCAATCAGCTGGATGTGTGGGGAAAGGCGCGGCGCAGGGAAATGAACGGGATTCCGTTCAAGACCGAAACTGGCAATTACGTGATTGATGTGGACGTTGACGGCATTTTCAGTTATGATGATTTGGAATTCGAAACCAAGAACATTCCAGGCGTCCTTGAAACAGGCTTGTTTTTGGGCTACGCGGATAAGGTGGTTCTGCGCGGCGCAAAGCTGCGGCTTTTGAGCAGGACCGAGTTCAAGCAGTAACCAATTCTTTTAAAGCCTTTCACAGCCAAAAAATCTTAGACAAATCCAGAACTTATTTTAGTCGGTGTAGCTCAGCCTGGTTAGAGCATCGGTTTCATAAGCCGAGGGTCGACGGTTCAAATCCGCCCACCGACATCCGCACGTATTTTTCTAAAATTTCTTTTTTTAACTTCCCAATATTATGCCCTTTTGTAACCGTGCCATAGTCAAATCCTATTTTTTGGTAAAAAGTGTAGAACGATTCTTTCTTTATGCGAAGGATAGAAACACCAGTTATTTTGTCGATATACGTTGAGCAGTTGATTCCGAGAGATCTGTGCATTTGAGCCAAATCAGCAATCATTTGCGCGCTCTTCGAGCCGCCGGTCAGATTTCCATAATCACTTATGCTTCCTTCATCGTTCCAAAATGCTTTCAGGAAGGCGATTTTTACTGCTTTAGAAGAATTTTCGATTACGAGTGGAACTCCGATGCCTTTAGATGTGCTATATGTGGCAGAGAAGGAAATCGCGTCTTCATAAGCCAGCTGTGAGGTGAATTCAATTGCGTAATTAGTTACGTTAACTCCGGGTCTTTGATAAGGCGTATAATTTTTGAGACCATAAACTTTATTCATAAGAGCAATAAAATTCCAGATTAAGAGTAAAGATGAATTATAGTAACCGAGCATGCACCGGGCGCCGATTTTTGACACTCGCCCGTCAAAGAACAAATGCCCCATCAGCCTCGCTTTTGATTCATTCAAGGCGCTTTTCTTTATTTGAGTCGGCTTTGCAAACCGTTTAACAAATTTTAATTGTGAATGTTTCACTAATTTCTTAAGGCGTTCCTGCTGTAGCCCAGAAATGGGGACATTTTTGGAATATTTATGCACGGTAGATTTGCACACGTGCAACTGCCGGCTTATTTCCCTAAAACTCAAGCCACGCTTTCTTAAGCGAACAATTCTATTTGCTAAAATACCGGAAATTGTCATTACGAAATAACAAAATTTCTTAATATACTATTTTGCAGACCACTCTGCCGGTGCGAAAATATTCTACCAACCGGCACTCAAATTTTAGCAAAAACTAAACATTTATATGGCATTAATATCGTATTAATATCGGTGATTTTGTGCCTATTGCAATTGTGAAGCTTAAGGATAGGGCGAACCGCGTAATCAACGTGGTAAAGGCCAAGTACGGTTTGAAGGACAAGAGCGAAGCCATAAACAAGATGGCAGAAGAGTATGAAGAGGAAATCCTTGGACTTGAACTGCGGCCTGAGTACGTGAAAAAACTTTCCAGAATCGCAAAAGAAAAGGCGATTCCTTTCAAGGGAATCAAAGATTTGGGGAAAATAATACCTGAAAGGCCAAGACAAAATAGGCGTTAAGTATTTGACCACCACGACAAAATCTATGGCTGATTTTTCAAAATTTTTTGGAAATTAGAAGCCCCCCGCCGAAGCGGGGGAGCTTCCTTCCTTGTTTCCGGGGAAGCGTAAAACTTGTTCACTTGTTGTTCAAATTCCAGCGCATGAGTTTTGGCATCCTGAGAACCAGGAGTACGAGGAATGCCGCGATGTAGAAGAATATGTAGCCTTCAACCACGTATATTTTCTGCCCGAAATTCACGGGGCTTATTGAGTCCAGCAGCATGTAGAACAATTGCAGGACGAACGCCCAGAAAATCGAGTCAACAATAAGCCTGAACCAAGTCATTATATCCACCCGAAGGCTGCTATCAGGAGCGCGAAAAAGAACACCATAACATAACCAAAAGGAACGAGGTGCTTCCCTGTTTTGCTGGTTTCCAGGAAAGTAAGCACAACCATTCTCGCAAGATAGAGGAAGCCTAAACCTGTTGCGGTGTATATGGAGAAATGCACTATGGAGAATATGTCCATGGTTATGAGTATGATTGCCATGTAGGTGAAGCCGAAAAGGAAAAAGCTTTTTTTGTCCGAGAAGAAATATCCCGCGGCTATGAAGCCGAATATCCAGAAAATGTTGTTCAGGCCGGCCTCGAGTATGAAGCCAGGGTCGAGGTGCAGGCCAGCGTTGATGAATTCAATAAGCGCCATTCAGTGCGCCCCCTTTTCGCCGGGCGCGGGGGCAAAGGCAAAGAAGTAATCACCCATCAGGGCAATAAAGAAAATTATTACTCCGAGGAGCGAATATGTCTGCGGATAAATTTTTCCGGGAATCAATGCGTCACCTATGGCTATCACTATGAAGAAACCGGTTGCGTAAAGCAGTGCGTGCGTGAAACTTTTGAGCAAACCCATAAGCATCACTTTATGAAAAACGTGAATATGAAAAGCAAGAGCAGGAACTGCAGTTCCGAAATAACAACAAGCTTGTTCTTGAGGCCTGGAGAATTCTCGGCCCAAGCAATTACCGCGAGTTTCGTGATGTAGTAAATGAGCAGGAACGAAGCCGCTGTCCAGGCGAGGCCGCTTATTTTTTCGAGGTCCATCCACGACAACATTATAATTGTAAAAATAAGGAAATAATGGAGAACGTGCTTGCCGTCAAAGAAGTAATGTATGAGCGCGTAAAGCAGGAAAACCCAGAGAAGGTTGTTCATGACTATGTCTATGAAAAATCCCAAATCTAGGCTGAATAAGGCCTGCACGGCCTCTACAAAGACCATTTATGTCCCCCCGAAAACGTATATATTGTTGGCCCCACCATATATAATATTAATCTTTTCACGGAAAACAGTTATTAAATAGTATTCCAATGAATTTAGCATTTACAAAATACAAACATTTAAATAAATAGTAAATCTAGACTCTGGGACAAAACTCACCCTTTCATGTAGTTTGCTGAGTAGTTGTGTAGGGTTGCGCGGCTGAAAGCC
>AQRS01000013.1 GCA_000402355.1 Candidatus Iainarchaeum andersonii SCGC AAA011-E11 | reverse complement strand
AGTACTATTGATGAACGGAAATTTCTAAACTTAAATTAGTCCAAATCATCCGGCTTAAACTTATAATCGCATTCAGAACATTTTCCCTCAACTTTTTCTTTCTTTTCAGAACCCGTCTTTCCAAATTCCCACGCGAACCACAGAACTTCGTTTTTTGTGCCACACTCAGGACAGATTGCCTCAATTTTCTCTGGCGCCCTAACCAATTAATCACTTACTCCATCTTGGAGATACCATAACGGGGTTCTTTTTTTAGCGTAATTTTTATGCTTCTTATTGTCAACTGTAGTGTATTGGGTTTTTGGTGGTTGGCCACTGCAAACACTCATACATAAGTTGTCAATTTCTTTTGGAGAATCAATCATTTCTCTGACCCATCCTTGATAAAATAAAGTTGGGGGGTCAAATTTACTCTCTTTGGGATAACCATAAGCTTGTTCTATTATGAAAAGTTGTGACAAAACAGCAATTATATCCAAGCCATTCAGGTAAAATTGAAAGTCTTGATTTTGCAAAACCTTAATTTCTTTCAGAGGATCTTCACCATAAAAAATATTGTCAAAAGCGATTAGAAGAGGTTTCTTTAAATCGGGTCTTGCTCTACTACGAAGGTTTAAGTCAATCATTACCCTCAAATGGTTCGGTCTAAATTCCCTTCCTGTTTCCTTTTCCCTTAGCCATATTTGAAAGTTCTTTTTGACGTCATATTTCCCTTCAAACCTCTTTGATAGTTTAGAAGGGCGCCTAACAAAAACATCAAAATTCTTATCGGAAAAGACGTTAACTTCCTTGTCAAAAGGTAGCTTCTTTATTTTATCAAGCATCTGTGGATATTTCATCAGTTGAATTAATGAACCGAAATCTTAAAATATCTACAGAAGCCCCTGTTTTAAACATAAGAAGCAATTTATCTACAAGCCCCTTTCCGGCCTTGCGTCAGAATTTCTAGGCCTTCACTATAAGCGCCGCCGCCTTGCGCACGCGGTTCATTACCGCGAGCCCCAACCCGTTTTCTTCAATCCCTTCAACGATTATTGCCCTGAACCCTTGTGCATCGAGTTCGCGGAATTTCCTGAAAAGGTTCCGCGCAAACTTTTCCGGGGTCGCGCCGATAAAAACGGTTTCCGCATTCCCGAATTTTTTATTTTTTGTGGTGAGTACGGCGGCTTTTTTCCCGAGCTGTTTCACGAGTTTTGAAATTTTTTTCCTTTTCGCGGAGGCGCTCCCGAGCACCAGAATCACTTTCGCTTTCGGCGCGTAATGCCTGTACTTCATCCCCGGCGCGAGTGCGAAAATTTTCTTTTTGTTTTTTCCAGGCGATGACTTGACTGCTCCGTGCACCTGCACTTTCCCGATTGTTTTCCGCAATTGCTCCAGCGTGACCGCACCGGGCCTCAACAAAACAGGCTTTGTGCCGGACAAATCCAGCACCGTTGACTCCACGCCGATTTTCACTGTGCCGCCATCGAGAATCAAGGGAATTTTTCCTTTCAAGTCAGCGAGCACGTGCTCCGCTCTCGTGGGAGAAGGCCTCGAAAAGGTGTTTGCGGATGGCGCCGCAATCGGAACCCCCGCTTTTCGTATGAGCGCGCACGCGATTTTGTTTTTCGGCATCCTTATTGCAACAGTATCCAATCCCGCTGTTGTGATGCTCGGAACGCGCCTGTTTTTTTTGAGCACGATTGTAAGCGGCCCGGGCCAGAATTTGTCCATCAGAATTTTTGCCTCGATGCTCACATGCCCCGCGAGCTCATACCCCTGCTTTTCCGAGCACACATGCACTATAAGCGGGTCGTCGAACGGCCTTCCCTTTGCCCTGAAAATTTTCCGCACGGCCCCGGCATTGAATGCGTTCGCGCCCAAGCCGTAAACCGTTTCAGTGGGGAAAGCAACGAGGCCGCCCCTCCTTATTATGCGTGCGGCTTCGAGAATTTTTTTCGCTTCGGGCTTGCGGGAATCAATTTTCAGGATTTTTGTGTTCATGCATTCACCAGCAGGAGCACCGCAACAAGGTTGTAGAGCAGATGCGCAATGTAGTTCGGCACAATGGTTTTGTTCTGCTTGTACGCAACCGCGAGAATTATTCCGAGCAGCGCCGCGCCGACCATTTCCGAAACGCTCCAGTATCCGAAGTGCAGCAGGCCGAATGCGATGCTCGAGGGAATTATGCCGATTCTCGGAACCAGGAATGCGCGGAAGAATATTTCCTCGCCGAGCACGCGCACCAGGAAGAAATACAGCAGGTAAAGGGGCGGCGCCTGGACAAGCGTTCCAATCACTTTGCCTACCTTTTCAATGTCGTTCAATCCAAGGGCGGAAAGTGCGAGCGATATGAGTGCCGAGTATATGAAGAGGCAGAGGAAAAGCTTTGCCGTTGCGTTAATGTCCTTTGCAGCGCCGTTTGATTTGAAGCCCAATTCTTTTAGTGCGGGTTTCCGCTCAAAAAGAGTTATGTATAAGAATGGGCCTGCTATGAGTATTGCGTCAATGAGAAAATCCAGCAGGGGCAGGCTTATGCGCAAAGCCCCCTTTTACCTGAATTCAGTGTAGCCGCAGTTTCCGCAGTGCGCGCGGTCCTTGTGCTCGGCCATGAAGACTCCGGCTCCGCATTTCGGGCAGGACTTCTTTCTCTTCAAGGAGTTTCCCTCGACCTTGTAATAAGAGCCCTTCGTCCTTTTTTTGCCCTTGCCGCTTTTTGCCGCGCCCTTTGGCGCTTCCTTTTTTTCAGCCATCCAAAATCACCGTCACTTCTCTTTCGCAACAGTTTCGTCCGAGAGTGCGCCTTCCCTTTCGGGAACCTTCGGTCGGGAGGGCGCCTGAGTTGTTGGGTGCGATTGCCCCTGCTTCGCAGGAGCGGGTATCGCTTCGCCTTCCGCTTTCGGCTTTGCTTTTGCGTCTTCCTTGTCCGGGCCGAAGTTCCTTTTCCTTATGTAAGGGAGCTCCATTTCCTTCATGTGCTTTTCATCCTTGTAGATTTTCGCGGTCCCTTTTGCCTCGGTGCTGCCGAAGCGCGTTTCAAGCACGCCCACAACAACATTTTTTTCGTCCGCATTGACCATGGCGGCTATTTTTTTCCGGATTTCCACGCGCGAAGGAATTATTTTTGTTTCCTTCACCACAAACCTTATTTCCTGCCTTCCAGCCAAATGGTTTTCTGTTTTCCCAGTTATTTCCACGTTCATTTGTTTCACCTGCTAAGCCTCAATGCGTATCTTCCCGGTTTGGTGATTCCCATTTTCTGGGCAATCTCGGATTGCTCCGGCTTGAGTATGACCACATACCCACGCCAGAATGTGGTGAAGGAATTTGACCCGCAAATCGGGCAAACATCGCCCCCTTCCTCCAAAACGTACCTGCAGCTCCTGCATGCCTTGTCCTGCTTCACCCAAACACCACCATTCACTCCTTTTTCTGCTTCTCCGTTTTTTCTTTTCTTGACGGCTGCTCCTTCGCCTTTGCGTCGGATTTCCTTTTTTTCTCCTTCTCATCAATGAATACCCAGTCGGTTTTTCCAAGGCCTTCCTGCCTCATTGTGAGCCCTATTTTCGAGCTGGAGATTGTGCCCTTCAGGCTGACGGTGACTATTCTCGCGAGCACGACATCCCTCAAAGTGAGTTTCTTTTTGGTTTCCTTTCCGACAAATCCAGGGAGCTTCGCGTCATAATTTATGTAATCATCCATTATCTGGCTCACATGTATCAGCCCTTCGAGAGGCCCGGTTTTTACGAAAGCCCCGAACTCGGTTACGTTTGAAACTTCCCCTTCCACAAGTTCCTGGACCTCGGGCCTGTAAACCATCATGGTTATGTCCGCGTCATAATAGGCCGCTCCGTCGCCCGGAATTATTCTTCCGTCGCCGATGTTCCCGACTTCCGTTACCGCAATCACTATGCCGACATCCTCATCCATTACGCCCTCATAAATATGCTTGGCCTGCTCCAGCAAAGTTTTTTTGAGGCCGCTGCCTATCTCCGTGGGCGGAACCCTTACTGTGTCCTTGATTACATAGTTCCTGTACATTCGTCTCACCAACTCCCGTTCAGCTTAACTCCAAAAATTTTTTCTGCCTAAGGAAAAGCACTTGTCCATTCAATTCCTTTACGCGCTTTTTTAATTCCTTATCATTAGTAGCAATTATTGTTTTTTCCTCCGAAAGCTTTTTTAGCGCGTCATCCGCATTCAAAGCCTTCATTTTAACCGTTTTACAGCCGTTTTTTGCCATTAATTCCCTTGCAACAGCCACTTCCGCCCTGTGCCCCGGCTTTTTGCCCAGCATTTCCAATTCATAATCCACCTGCTCCGGAATAATGCATTGGAATGCCCCGAGAATCCTTTTTGTTTCCGCAAAAATATCCACCTTGAACTGCGCAATTCCAAGGAGCATATTAGTATCAAAAGCAACCTTTTCCACATTACTGTGCAATGCCATAAGCCCTCAGCCTCCAGCCGCTCTGCTCGCGCTTGCTGATTGCTACCTTGTCGCCCTTCTCGATTATTATGGGGCTCCTCAGCCTGAACTCGAACGCATTTTTGCCAAGCGCGCGCACAACCTGCCCGACCGCAGTCGCAGTGCCCGCAGAAAGAACCACAAAATCATTCGCCTTCATTTCCGCGCTGCCCTTATCCAGGAGCCTTTCGATTGCATGCACCTCGAGCTTTGCCGTTGTCGTTGCCTCCGGAAGCATGCCAGGCTTTGCGGACATCTGCCCGCGCATCTCGTCATTTTTCGTGAAAAAAGGATCAATTTTCGTCCCGATTGCAATCAAGCCGCCGGCGCCGGCCTCCTCAATCAATCCGCCCTCAACGCTGAGGCTGACCACTTCGGTCAGCACGGGCTTATTGTCAATGCCGGGCACAATCTCAATCTTGTCCCCAATCTTAACCGAGCCCTGAATGATGCTTCCCCCGATAACCCCGCCCTTCAATTGCGAGGGCTTTGTGCCTGGCCTGTTCACGTCAAAACTCCTGACAACAAACATCTTGAACTCCTTTGAATCATTTTTCTTCGGCGTGGGGATGCGCGCTTCAATTGCCTCAATGAGCAAATCAATGTTTATTCCGAGATTGGCCGAAATCGGAATTACCGGCGCGCCATCATAGCCATACTCCTTGAGGAACTCCTGTATCTCCACAAAACTTTCGTGCGCGCGCTTCGCATCAACCAAATCAATCTTGTTCTGCGCAACCACGATGTTCTTCACTCCGGAAATGCCGAGCGCCATCAAGTGCTCGGCTGTTCTCGGTTGCGGGCACTTTTCGTTCGCCGCAATAACAAGCACCGCGCCCTGCATCAATGCCGCACCCGAAAGCATTGTAGCCATTAAAGTTTCGTGCCCAGGTGCATCCACAAAAGAAACGCGCCTCAGCGCCTCGGGCTTTCCAAGGCCTTCGCATTTTCCGGTCGCGTTGTAAGCTTCGGCCCCTTGATTTGCCCCGCTGCATTTGTAAAAAGTTGCGTCCGCATAACCCAGCCTGATAGAAATTCCTTTCTTGAGTTCCTCGCTATGCGTGTCCGTCCATTTTCCCGTCAGGGCTTGGACCAGCGATGTGTTATGTGAAATAATTCCCCCGACCCCTGCAACAAAGTTGTGGTAACCGGGAACCTGCAGGTCTATTATCGGTCCGCTGTAGTCTATTTCTTTTATGTTCTTTATCTTATCCCATTCGATGTTGCGCGGCGTGTTTTCAATTACTTTGGCAATCAAAGCTTGTGCTGCGAGCGCTCTTTCTGCGGCTATTTGCATTATGGCGTTGCATAGTTTGGGCTTTTCATCTTTATCCTGCCTTTTGAGAACCGTGTGCATTATTTTTTGTGTAAAACCCAGTTTTTGCGCTAGTTCGTTTTGAGATATCCCGATTTCGGCCATCACCTCCTTTGTTCGCAAAATGTTCAGGTTCATTGATTTGAGGTGCGAGATTCTTTCTTCGCATCTCTCTATCAACGCGTCAAGATTCTTCCTGCTCACTGAATTCTTGTGGCGGCAATCGTTGTAGGCAAAGAACCATGGCTGGCTCCTCAGTTTGGCCGTCTTTACTGAATATTTTTTCTTCTTGAGCCCGAGCAATCCCACAAGCTCTGAGAGCAACCTGAAGTCAAGTGGCACCATCTCGTCCGATTTCTTGCCGCCTTGTTTCTTACGGCTCATGTCCTCCAGCGCATTCGCCTTGTAGGGCAGGGAAACCCCTATTTCTTCTTTGAATCGTTGCATGTCATCAGTTCCTGAAATAGTGAGCTGCCAGTAAGTTCTGCGTGTCTTGTTTTCAGTATTGGAAGCAAACTTTTCTATGCTGTGCACCGAGTGGGATACCCCGAATTTTTTAAGTGCGTACGATATGACTGTAATGCTATTCCGGTTGGCCTGAACCAAAGCTATTTGGTTGCTTTTTGCGTTAAAGTTTCCTTCAAGGGTGAAGAACCAGTTGAGGAAAACCGAGAGCCTGTTTTTTGGAAGCGAAAACACCCAATCCGGGATTCCGCTTTTCCTGCTGTTTCCCTGCTTGATTCCATAACGAGCCTCAAGAAAGCACACAAGTGACCTGTTGTTTATTTGATAGTCATAAGGGGCATAGAAAGCCGGGTCTTCCGAAAACAGTTTTATGCAAAGCTCTTTCATGCTTTTCAGCATTTCGTTGTTTTCCTGTGAAAACCTTACGGAAGTCCTTTCCATAAAGCCTTCTCCAATCACAAATGCCAAAAACTTGAGCATATCCTCGCCAAAGTGGTCCTGCATGTTCACTTTGCAGAAGCTCCTGCTATTCTTCCTGTAGTTTATCACGATTCCTGCGGGTCCTTCAAAACCCGATTTTCCAAGCGCTAAAATAATGGCGGTTTTTTGCTTTTCGGTGAGCTTGCCTTTCTTGAACGCGGCCGCCATCTCGCCCGCAAAAAGGCCTGCTTTTTTTTCGAGTTGTAAAAAAGAGTTTCCTGAAAGTACGCGCAATTTGTTAATCTCATCCAATGAAAGCCCATCAAACTTGGTGAATGTGTTTGTCTTGCTTTGCAGCCCTGCAAAATCCTCTTTCGTTACTATCCAGCAGTTCTTTCCGAGTTCTTCCTTCCAGTTGCTCGAAAAATCCCTCACAAACTCCTGGTCCGGAATGTTTCGCAGCGCAGCTATCGCTTCTCCACCCCGCATCTTTTGCCCTTCAATCCACGTAAGCTCTTTTCCGTCATTTACTAACAGTGGGTGCCTCGGGCTGATTGTTATTCTCTTTCCGCGCCTGGTTTCTATTTCAATCATTTTGCCAGAATAATTTTGTACAAAGAGTTTTGCAGGAGCGGAGGTCAGCTCGAAATTTTGGGAAAGGGAAAAAGACTTGATTGAACCCTCAAAGAGGGCTTCGCTACTTGAAAGTTTGTGCGGCGCCCCTTTCGAGCCAGCTTCTTCCAACAGCCTTGCTCCGTTAGAGAGTTCGCTGTTTAGGAGAACCGGCGAATCAAGGGCTATGCACTTGCCATGGTCTACATGCCCAATCATGCCGATGTTGACTTCCGCCTGCTCAGCGCCTGCTTTTTTTGTCAACTTTCATTACCTTCCTTTCTTGATACCCTTCGCCGTTTTCGACCGGCGGTACCGACCTAGCAAAACTTCGTTCGCCATATATTCCATTACCTTCCTTTCTTGATGTCCTTCGGGCTGATTGAGGTCTCCTTGCCCACGTTTTCCAGCGAGGTCTTCACGAGCTCTTCCTTTGCGCTCATTTTTTCCTCTTTCTTTTCCCCGCCCAAAATCTCCTGCAGGGGCCTTTTGCCTTCCTTAATGACTTTGAGGTTCAGCTGTGCGGTTTCCTCGCTTACCACGTTTCCGCGCTTCGCGATTTTGTGCCTGGCCCCCTTTTTCCTGTCCTTCACAATGTAAATCCTTCTCCGCATTGCCCCCTCGAGGTCTTTCCTCATTGGAAAGCCCTGCTTGTCGGAGCCTCCAGTAATTTCTGCGGCGTAGCCCTCAAGGCCGACTATTCCCAATTCAACTTTTTCCCCTATCTTTTTTCCCGCGAAAACCATTGGGTTGTCGATTTTCTTGGAATACGCTTTCCTTGTTTTTGGATCGGAAACAACTATGTTCATTCAAATCTCCTCCTCGCGCATTTCCCTCTCCGAGGATTTTGCCTCAGAGGGCTCAACGCCGCGCGCAACCCTTTCGCCGGTTGGGGGCGACAGCCCCTGCTTCGCAGGGCCTTGGTCCCGCAAAGCGGGACAATTACTATCGAGCCCAAAGACGAAGATAGTACTCGTACCCAACAGCCGAAACTGTTGGCTCATTTCATTCGCATAATGTGTCATTCAATTCCTCCCTTAAGCCTCAGCCTTTTCCTGTTCCATGTTCCTTATTTCCTCAATCAGCTCCAGTTCATCGCTCGAGAATTCCCCGCTGATTGACTCCAATTCCGCGAAATGTTTCTTCGGAATGTAAGTGTACAATTCATCATTTTCCGAAATGTCCTTGCCCACAGCCGCGCCCGAAATCGAGACGGCCACTTCCATGCCGGCCTTCGCCTCCTCAATCGCCTTCCCCTCGGACTGGATTCCAATTATTTTTCCAACGACTTTTCCCTTCTTCATTACCTCGACTTCCTTGCGCAGCTTTCCGATTTCAATCCGGACCCCGACAATTGCGGGGTTGCTGTGCCTGAACACAAACCCGCGGAGAACCTTGATTTTTGCGGGCATCACAATGAATGAAAGCTTTTTCTTTTTCTCCGCGTCCTTCTCGCTTTTCACCCAGTTCTCGTAATCTTCGAGGATGCGGTAAATCACGTCGTTCTGGAAAATCTTCACATTGCGCTTGCGTGCCTCGGTTTCCGCGGCCTCGCTTACGGTCGTGTGGAACGCAAAAATCACTCCCTTGAAGCGGTCCTTCTGGGCAACACTTTCCATTTCCAGGACATCCTTCCTAGGAATCTCGCCGACATCGGCCTTCATGACTTTTATTCCGCGGTCCTGCAGCAGCTTTATCATGGCCTCGAGGCTTCCCAATGTGTTGCTCCTCACAATGGGGCCGATTGAATCCGAATCGATTTTTATGCGGTGAATTTCCTCGCTGATTTCCTTCTCCGCCTTTTCCGAGTACTCGCGCACAGGCGAACCGCTCAAGGCATCATCCAGGCCAGGCGCCGCAATCTTCACTCCGGCTGTGGCCTTCACTTCCTGCACGCTCCTGAACTTGTCATTTCCCTTTTCGCCGAAAGGCCTCGGCTCGAGCAATGCGCGGACCTTTGCCCTTATTGTCCCGTTTTTTCCGCCGAGAATTATTTCGTCTCCCACAGAAATTTTTCCGTCATAAACAATGACATCAATTGTTTTTCCAAGGCCCTTTTCCTCGCGCACTTCAAGAACCGTTCCCTTGCAGCCCTCCTCGGTGTGAACCTCGAGCTTTTTTTCAAGGTACTTCTGCGAGAGCGCAGCCAAAAACATCAGCAGTTCCGGAATGCCTACCCCGTGCTTTGCGGCAGTGGGGATTATCGGTATTTCTTTTGTGAAATCCTTTATGCGGTCGAAGCGCTCGCTGTTGAAGCCCTTCGAGTGCAGCTGCCCAACAAGTTCGTAAATTTTTGTGTCAAGGAATTCCAGTGTTTCGCGGTTCTGCTTTTCCAGCGCGTCCGTGATGCTTCCCTTCTCGGTAATCCATCCGCGTATAGTGTCAACCTTGTTTGCCGCGACAATGAACGGGCACTTGTAGCTCTTCAGGATTTCAATCGCCTCAATGGTCTGCTCCTGCAGGCCTTTATGCACGTCCACAACCAAAACAGCGAGATCCGCGATGCTCCCCCCGCGCCTCCTCAAATTAGTGAATGCTTCATGGCCGGGCGTGTCAATGAAAAGCAGCCCCGGAATCATCAAATCAAATTTGTATTTTTCGAGCAGGCCCCTTGAAAGGTTTTTTATTACCTGTATCTGCACCTCGGTTGCGCCGATGTGCTGCGTAATTCCTCCCGCCTCCTTTTCCGCAACCGTTGTGCCGCGTATCGCGTCCAGCAAGCGCGTTTTGCCCGCGTCAACGTGCCCAAGAACAGTGATAATAGGTTTCCTCATTGTCATAAAAATCATTCCAGTCCCGTAGATCCAAATCCGCCTTTTCCCCTTTTTGTTTCATCGAGCTCTTTCACTTCTATTATTTCCGGCTCCTCGATTCTCGAAAAAACCAGCTGCGCGATTTTTTTCCCCTTCTCCACTTTGTATTCCTTTTCGCCGAGGTTCAGCATAATGACTTTTATTTCCCCGCGATAGCCCGCGTCTATCGTTCCGGGCGAATTCGGAATCGTAATTCCGTGGTTTATCGCCAAACCGCTTTTCGGCCGCACCTGCGCCTCAAAGCCCTTCTCTATTGCAATGCTTATACCCGTTGCAACGAGCTTCCTTTCCATCGGCTTCAAAATCGTTTCTTCGTTGCTGTAAAGGTCAAATCCCGCGTCTCCCGCATGTTCGAGCTTCGGAATTATCGCGCCGGGAGAAACTTTTTTGACCTTCACTCTCAACCCGGAACACCTTCATTCCCCTCTCTCGCTTTCGGAGTAAATGAGGTCGCTGTCTATTTTCTCGTAGTCGTAAATCTCTTCCTTTGAAAAGAATCTCCTGATTTCCTTTTCCGCGGTTTCTTTTGAATCAGAAGCATGTATTATGGTTGCCTGCAGACTCAATGAAAAGTCGCCGCGTATCGTGCCGGGCATTGCCTCGGTTCCTTCGGTTACTCCCGCAAGTTTGCGGGCAACATCAACGACGCGCCTGCCCTCAAGCACCATTAAGATGCTGGGTGCGCGCTGCATGAACTTTTTTATTCCCGGAAAAAACGGCTTGTCCTTCAAGTGCGCATAGTGCTCCTCAAGAACCTTGTCCGAGAGGTGCTTCATTTTCATTGCAACTATCTTGAACCCCTTTCTTTCAAAGCGGTGGATTATTTCTCCGGCGAGCCCGCGGTTTGTTGCGTCAGGCTTTATTATTACCAGTGTTCTTTCCATGCTGTTGCGCCTCCTTGGATTTCTTCGTTATTTCCTTCTCGCGGTGGTAGAAGTTCGTCCACTTGGTTTTTGCCGGCGTCCTTCCGAGCTTGAGGAAGTTTATCTCCGACTTCTGGTTCCTGAACCAGTAAACCGTGCCGTCCTTCTTCACGTACATGTGGCCGGTTCCCTTCGGAATCTCTTTCCCTGTAAACGAATCCTTCGGCATTCATTTCACCTCGCGCATTTCGCCGCGCGCAACCGACAGCGTACCCTTCGGGTACACTTGGCACGCTGGAGCGTGCAAGATAGAATTTGTGTTTTCGTTCGCAATCATTTTCATTACCTTGCCTTGATGTCCTTCGCTTCCCTTTCGGTTGAAAGCAAAACTATTACGTCGCCTTTTTGGGGATTTCCCTTGACGTTCCTTCTTTTTACCCTTCCCTGTTCGGGGCCCTCAAGGATTTTGCACAAAACCTGCACTATTTCCCCGTAAACTCCCGTGCGGTTGAGAATCTCAACAACCTCTGCCGGCGTTCCTTTCTCCAAACCAAATCACCTTTACTTCGCCATTTCGTGGAGCTTCTTGGTGAAGTCCGCGAACTCCTTTTTTGCGTCGCCCTCATCCGTTATTGCGATTGCCGCCGTGCCTACCTGGATTCCCGCAAGTGCGCCCAAATCTTTTTTTGTCGAGGCGTAGCTGAAAGGAATTCCCCTTTCCCTGCACACAATCGGCAGATGCATCACTATTTCGGGCGGCGAAACGTCCTCCGCGATTATAACGAGCTTTGCGGTCCCGCGCTCGGCCATCTTTGTTGCTTCATTGCTCCCGATTTTTATTTTCCCGCTCTTCCTGACCTTTTCGAGCAGTGAACTCTGGGAGTTCCTTAGTCCGTCCGGAATGCTGAACTTTACATATTCTGCCATGAATTGCACCTCCTTGTCCCCAAACGGGGAGTCATCGTCATAGGCAAAAAACTAGGCGCAAAAGCGCTGTTTTACGCAATAATAAATGCCTTCCCAAGGCTTTATAAAGGTTTTTCAAGGGGTGTTCCGGATTATTTTATATGCAAGTCACTCGTGGCTGAACCAGGCTTTCGGCCTGCCCTCATCAACCGAGTCTATGATGCAGTAGCCCTTCTTCTCAATGTAAATGTACTCCCCTTTTTTGAGTTCCTGCGCCTCGGTAGCGCCGACCACGCGCGAGCCGTCGCCCAGCAATAACTCCAAATCCATTGAATCCAGGACCCAGGGCAAAACCTTTTTGCCCGTCGCCTCTTTTCCGGCAAAAACCCCTTCAAGGAGCAGCCCGTCCTTTTTCTCGACGCGGACATTATAGCAGTTCCTTATCCTGAACACAGGCTCCTTGATTGCCTTCACTTCCTTTTCCGAAACAAAAAACTCGTGCATTCCCCTTGGCAAGGTAAAGCTCATTCCGTCCTTTTCAACAACCATTTCCTCCTGCATCGGCACCTGCAGCTTGATGGGGTCGGTGATGAAAGTGATTCTCGTTGCATCATCCTGAATCAGCGCCTGGTTGTATGAAGCGAGCTTCTGCGTTGAAATGCCTGCGTCATTCGTGTTCAAGCCTGAATCGATTATTATTTTTTTGAGCGCCTCCGCCTTGAACCCGCGCCTCCTCAAAGCGCGTATGGTTCCCAATCGTATGTCATCCCAATCCAAATATTCGCCATTCTCAATTCCTTCCTTTATTTTGGAAGTGCTGAGAACCATTGTGCCGATCTTGAGCCTTCCGAAATGAACAGCATGCGGATATTTCCACCCGAAGTAAGAGTACAAAAATTCCTGCTTGGTCTGGTTCTGCGAGTGCTCCTGGCCGCGCAGAATAAAAGTGATTCCCATTTCGTGGTCGTCGATTGCTGACTGGAACATGTAGCTTGGCCACAAGTGCTTCGAGGTTCCCGCGCGAGGATGCTCCGGATTATCAATGATGCGCGCTAACCACCAATCGCGCACGCTCGGGTCAGGGTTGTTCAAGTCAGTTTTGATGCGCAAAACCGCGCTCCCTTCCTTGAGTTCATGCCTCAGCATCTTTTCGAATTCCGCGAGCTCTTCCTTGGCATCCAAGCCGCGGTGCGGGCATGGCTTTTTTTTCTGCGTCAACAGGCGCCATTTTTCTGAATCGCATTTGCAGACATACGCTTTTCCCATTTCAACGAGCTTGCGCATGTAATCGTAATACTTTTCAAGCCTGTCCGAAGCGTAATAAACCTCTCCCACTTTTATTCCGAGCCAGCTTAAGTCCTCGCGGAAAACCTTTTCCGCGTCAGCGATGGGCTTCTTGACTTTCGGGTCGGTGTCCTCGAAGCGGAGAATGAATTTGCCGCTGTATTTCTCCGCGTACAAATAGCTCAGGTAAGCGGCGCGCGCATTCCCCAAATGCAAAGGCCCGTTAGGGTTCGGGGCATAACGTGTCACAACTTTTTCGCCCTTTTCTGCCCAATCGAGTTCAGGAAGGCCTTCGCGCCCGGGCTTTGGCTTGAGCTCGTAATTGCCCTCCATTTTCCTGAATTCCTCCTCTATTTCGGCGAGCGGCATGGAGTTGACTTTTTTCACGGCCTCAATCACGAAAGGCATTAATTCCGGCACCGGCTTGTCCTTGTGCAGGGCTTTTAATTTTCCGACCATTGCGCCGATTTCGGCCTTTCCCTTGTGCTCGAACGCGTTCTTTATTGCGTAGCGGTACGCGTCATTCTCAATGTTTATTGCCATATAGGAGTAGTTGCGGCGCTAATATTATTATTGGTTCGCGTAAGGGGTGTCTTTTTGGTATCACTCTTTTTTCAGAGTTCCCCTATTGCCTTGAGCAGCTTTTCGTGCCCTTTTATGAGTTTTTTGAATTCCTCTATTTCTCCGGCCGCTATGTTGTGTTTCATTTCATCTCTTGAATTCCCTGATTTTGCCATAAAGAATTAGCTGTTGGAATATAATATATAAGCGGTTACTGCGACTCTGGGACAAAATTGGGTGATTTTGTGGTTTTTGGGTTTTTCTAGTCCAAAACGACCACGTAAGCCCGCTTCCCTACATATTTTACTGGCACGTCGGCTTTTGCCGAGTTGCCGAACGGTGTTACCGTTCGGTCTAGAACGGCGACAACTTTTTTGTCCGTGAGTTTGAATTCTTTGTTTGTAACTTCCACTTTTCTGCTTGGCATGTTGTAACCCTCCGCAGATATGGATATCCAAGGATATCCTTAAATAATGTTTGTTTCTATTTGCGGACATGAAGTTAACGAACAGGCAGTTTCAAAAAACGCTTGATGAGATTGAGTGGCTCAAGAAGTTTTACAGCAAACATTTTGCTGTTGAAGCAAAACCGTTTACTGGTGAGCATGACAAGAAACTGCGCACAGAAATGCGCGCAGTAGTGGGGCGCATCAACAGTGATGTTGATAAGGCGGCAGAACCGATAACTCTTGTTGA
>AQRS01000012.1 GCA_000402355.1 Candidatus Iainarchaeum andersonii SCGC AAA011-E11 | reverse complement strand
GCAAGGAGACATCCATCAAACGACTCTACAGAAGTGGGCGGCGTGAAGAGAAGCCCACGCCTTTAGGCGTGGGTAATTCACTCTTCACAAGCTATTTTCTACTCTATTTGAGACGAGCTTCAAACACAAAATCATAATAGTCCATAACAAAGACCTCGCAGACCAACTAAGAAAAAACGCGCTAAAAAGATTTGAAAAAAAGTTCCTGTTCTAAGAGAAGATAAAATAACCACAGGTTCAAACATTTCTATGTCTGAAGAAATATTAGATTTGATAAATGAGAAAGACGAAGTAATAGGGCAAGCCTCTAGAAATCAAGATTCGGGATGTAAATCAGCGTGTAACTTTTCGATTCTTTTTTCATGTGCAATGAATTCTTGTTCAGCCAACTTTGCTCTTTCAGCCAGTAATCTGGCGTGAGCATCAAGCAACAAATTATCAAAAGATTCAATAGCCTTGTCAGACGGAATTTTTTTGCCCGTAATCTTTTCTGCCAATACCTTGACCTCTTTTCTGAAAATAGGGTCTAACTTATAATATTCTTCGAGTAACTCCAATCTATCCCTGCTTTGTACTAAAAACTCGAATTCAGGGCTAATATGGCTTTCTGGATGAAAACCCTTCCAAAGCCTTAATTCACGTTCATTCCGCGGTAATCTAGTATGTGCCATTCACAAACCTTCAAGCTAAAAGGAACTCTAAACATTTATATATATCTTTTGGCTTCTTCTTAGCTGAGTAATATGGTGCAAAAGATATTGGAAGGCTTGAAAAATCTAGACAAAACGGCCAAACATGAGAACCAGAAAGTTTCTTACCCGCGACCTATGAATAGAACGCTTGGGAAAACAGAAGCTAAAAAATCCGATTTTACGAATCAAAAATATACGTACAGCGGGGAACGAATATTAACAGGGATTGAAGGCCTTGACAAGTTAATCCAAGGCGGATTGCCAAAAGGCTCAATCACCCTGATTTCAGGAACACCCGGAACTGGGAAGAGTATCCTCTGTTCACAAATAGCTTACACTAACGCCTTAAATGGAAAAAAATGTCTATACTTGAATTTGGAACAAAATGAGGGACGATTAGAAAACCAAATGGAACAATTCGGGTGGACTCCTCAAAAAGTAAGCAAGAGCCTGAATGTGGTGCCAGTTGATAGCGCTTCTCCAGACGATATCGGGTACTTAGTAGGGGAAATCACGAAAGTCAAATACGACATAATTATCCTTGACTCGCTAGACTCAATTTCAAGTAATCCTGCAACACTTGGAGAACTCGGAGAAAAAAAAGTACAAAAGATAGAGGAAACAACTTTTCCAATGATGTTGGATGGCGTGATACTCGGGAGATTAAAACTTAAAAAAATTTTTTCAGCAATAGCAAAATCAGGCGCAACAGCTATCCTAACAACCGAAAAGGTCGAAGGTGCACAAGGGATAAGCAGGGATACGATTTCTGAATTCTTGTGTGATGGGATAATTGTTTTAACTTTTTCAAGCATTGCAGGAGGGGCAAGCAGAACGCTGGAAATAAGGAAAATGCGGCTAACTAAATTCTCCGAAGGCATCATGTCAATGGATATAACAAAGAACGGCATTCTGGTGACCCCACTTGAAGAAGAGAAATTATAGTGCCCTAATAAAAGAGGACACTGGCATCGAAAAGGTAATAGAGCATAGTGTAAATGGTTTTGATAACCAAATTAAAGAGACTATCGAAGAAGAGTTCGAAAAATACCTTTCAGGCAACTCTCCACTAAAAACGGCAATGTACGACTCCGTAGAAAGTGGAAAACATTTAAGGGCATTTTCGACAGTCTTGTTTTACAAGCTTGCAGGTGGAAAAGGTGATGAATTCAAAAAGATTTCTGCTGCACTGGAACTAGTACACTGTGCTTCACTTATTGTAGATGATGAGTTTGACAAGCGCGACACCAGGCCAGATAGAAATTCGCCTAGTGTGCGGGGCAAGTACTCCCCTGAAGAAGCTTTTGGCGTTGCATTGCTAAATGTTCTATATTCAACTCACTTGCTTTTCGAGGGAACCGACCACCTCCCTATTGAAAAAAAGAAACAAGTTAGAGATATTTTTGTAAAATTCGTTACGGATGCCGGGATAGGAGAAATAGTGAAGTGGAAGTTTACTGAAAAAAAAGAAATACCTTCAAAAAAAACATATTGGAAAGAATTCATTGGGCCAACTGCAGCCCTGTTCTTTGAATTAACAGGCAAGATATCTGCAATGGTTGCTACCGATAATCAGGCTACGGCAAATAAAATTGGTAAATTGGCTTACAAAATGGGCGAACTCCTGCAAGCCGGTGATGACCTTAAAGACTTGAAAGATGATATACATGATGGGTTTTACTCTTTAGCTGTAATAAATTATTATGAATTCCTAAAAGAACCGACAAAAAAAGAATTCAAACAAAAACTCAAGCTAAGGTTAAGTGAAAAAGCGGTAAACGATATTTATTATGATGTCGTCTATTCAGAGTCCATTAAACAAACAGCAGATGATATAAAGAAAAAAGGGGAAGAGATACTTGAGTCGTTAAAAGAGTTTCCCCCGTCACAGGAAAGAGAATTGTTGATTAACATGACTAAATATCTGAAAGACAGAATGATAATCACTACCTAAACGTTTTTCAAATAATTCTTTTCAGATGCTAATGCCGCGGAGTTTTGGTTTTTCAAAAGCCCTTCGGCTTCTTGGCTGAAGTCTGTTTCCCTTTCTAACTTTAGAATTTTTTTGTAGACTGCATTCTGTTCTTTATTTTTTATCTCCTTTGAGATAAAATCTTCTGCTTTGTCCAATCCGATTGTTTGGAAAGTGCAAAAATCATCCTTTTTTCCAACGCAAGTAGTTTCAAAAGTTATAAATCTCCTTTTCAGCAGGCCCTCTGCACTGCCAGCCAATAGGCCGGCGATAGCATAGTCAATTGGCTCTGTATGAGGTCCAAATAGCTTGGCTGATTCTCTGGCTATTGGCGGGTCATAAAATCTGAATGTTGCCCAGTCAGACCCATAACCAAGTTTTAGTACCTCTATTTTCCCGAAACCCAATTGTTCGCTGATTAAACCCATCATTTCTGCTAGGATTCTTTTTGTTTTTACAAGGGAATAAACTTCTGAGGAAAACATGTGGCCCCATAGTTTTCCTGCATAATAGTCATAAACATAGTAATCCTCCCCGAACTGTTTTACCATTGTGTTTTGTAGAAGCGCCCAATGTTTACTGCCAATCCAATTTAATCTCTCCTGCGCCCCCAAAGGAATATTGAGCACATACCTGCCTTTTGCAAACTTTACTTGTCTTTTGAACAGTTCTTCTGCAATAGACTTAAATGGACTCGTCATAGCAGATTATATTATTAAAAGTTAAATTTAAGGGTATTGATACCCAAAAAAAGTGTTTTTCATGAATTTAAATAAACTGGCACAATTGGCTAAAAAAGAGTACAAAAAAATAGGGGTTTCGCATGATTGGAATCATGTCAAACGCGTTAAAGAAAACGCATTGAAAATTAGTGAAAAAGAAGGCGGGGACAAAACGATTTTACTGCCCGCGTGTTTATTGCATGATCTTGGCAGAAGTAAAGGAAAAGAAAAGAAGCACTCATCAAATGTTATGCTAACTGTGAAAATACTACAAAACTCAGGTTATAATACTGGCGATGTAGATGAAATAGTTGGTTGTATAAAAACTCATTCTTTTAAGAACACGCCTAAGTCTTTGGAGGCCAAAATTTTGTTTGATGCGGACAAACTAGATTCATACGGGGCTGTTGGAGTGGCAAGATTTTTTATGCTTGCAGGGGAACACAATTGGAGTTTAAGAGAAAGCGCCGACAAAGCATTTGAAAGAATGGCCGCATTAGATAAAGTTGGTGGTTTTTACACAACCGAAGGTGAAAAAATAGGCTTGTCAAAAGCCAAAATAGCCTTTCTGCTGTATTATAGCTTCTTCCAAGAATTGAACGAGCATGAAAAAGTTAAGGGGCTAGAAAAGATGTTGGCTCACAAACTAGGGCCGCTTAAATCTAAATTTATGCTAAAAACTTTAAAAGTACTTTTGTGAGTGGTGAGCCAATGGAATTTTCGCATTTGTTCGAATTATTAGCATTTTCTTTATTCATTGTTTCGGTTTGGCATTTTAAAAAATCTTTTGGCAAAGAAAATATATTTCTCTTTTTTATTCCCGCAATAATATGGGGTTTTATCGTAGAATTAACCACAATCAAGTTTTACAACATTTATGTTTATCCAGAAACTTTCTACCTTGCACTATTTGGGGTTCCGTTATCAATTGCTTTTGGATGGGCAACAGCAATCTACATTGGTTACTTTATCACAACTCGAAAGTTCCACATTAAAGATTTGTTTGGAATCAGCACTGAAACCGCCGCGGTATCAATGTTTCTTGATTTTTTGATTTTAGAGCCAATTGCTTATTTCTACAAGTTGTGGGTCTGGCAACACAACGATTTTTGGTTTGGCGCGCCCTTATTCAACTTTGTTGGGTGGTTCCTAGTGATTTCTATATTTATGTTCTCTTACAATTACGTGAAAAAACTCAAGAGTGAAAATAAACAGTTAGGTTATTTTACTTTGTTATTGCTGGTAGGGTTAATAATTCTACAAGTAATTACACTAATTTACAGAAGCATTTTTGGGTGGTTCTAACATGGGGAATGAAAAAAATTTTATGAAATTTTTAAAGGATTTTTACCCTAAATCAAGCTTTACAAAAGTAGCCATATTTAAACTAAATAAGAATTGGGCATACAAAGGAACCAACATAATGATATTCTTGCTAAAGAAACAAAAAGGAAAAGAAAAAGTTTTGGGGAACGAGCTTTACTTCAATGGCAAGGATTTTGCACAAATCAGTTTTGGCGAGTTTCGCCAAGAAAACCTTGAAGGCTTATTCAGGACAATGAAGGACATGAGTTCTAAACACATTGTCATAAAATTTTTCCCCAATGAAAAAATTAGTTCTCAAGAAAACAAAATTCTAAATGCTTTTGAAAAATTTGTGATTCGAACTAAAAAGAGGCTAAAAAGCTAAATTAGTGTCCTTGTCTTCTTCTTAGTGCTGCGATTACTTCTCGCCATATTTGTTGGCCTGCTTGTTTTTCTGCTTGTTCTTTTTCTTGGGGGTTGTTGAAGTATCGTCTGTTGTATTGGTTGCTTATTTCTTCCCATTTTTGTTTGAATTGTGGGTCGCGTCTCGAGAGTTCTTCAAGGGGGGCCCCGAAGTGTCTTTCTATTTTCCAGTTTCTTGGGAATTCGTGGTAGTCGTATCTTCCTCGTAAGCGTGGCATTTTTTTATTCCTCCTTGAGGGGGAAGGGTGTTGTTGAGAACCGAAATTTTTTTCCTACGAAGGCTGAGTATAGCATGTTTACTCCTGGCATTTCTTTGAGTTTGTCTTTGATTGCGTAGAGTTCTTCGGGGCTTTTCGCGTAAACTCCTAGTAGGTAGTCGAAGGCTCCGTAGGTTTCAAGGGAAATAATGATGTTGGAGGAATTCCCAAATTTTTTGTTGAGTTCGTCCACTGTTTTTTCTTCCTCTAATTTAACGGCAATCAAGGCTAGGAGGGGTAAATCGAGTTTTTCGGGGTTGAGGTCGTATTGGGTTTTGCGTATTACTCCTTCTTTGAACATGTTTTTTACTCGTTTGTGGACTGTTGCGGTTGTCATGTTGAGTTCGCGGGCCACTTTTTTGAGGTTTTCTGCATTGCCGTATTCTGCTACGTGGTTGAGTATTTTGCAGTCTATGTAGTCTAGTTTTTTCCAGGTCATGGGGGTATTAGGCTCTTGTTTTTTATAAATATTTGCTTCTTTGGGAGAAAAAGCTTACTTTTTGGAGATTTTGGCTTATTTACGCTACTTTTTACGCCAAATAGAAAAAGTGGAAAGAAAATGAGAAATTTTATCATTTCTTGGGGTTTAAGTTTAAATTCTCTCAACACGAGGGTTATGTAAAGGGGGTTTAGAGAACCGGCTACTTTGGTTGGTTGTGCTGGCTCCTTCTACAGCGAGCGTTGTTTATGTCTGAGAATAAGAGGTTTGTGAGTTTTTGTGCTTTTACTCGGGCTCCGGGCACTACTGCGAATATTGCGATGCAGATTCTTACGAAGGAGTATCCTTTGTCTGCTAAGGGCATTTTCAACAGGATGCGGAGGTATTATTCGAAGCAGATTTCTTTTCAGGCGGTTCACAAAATGCTGGTAAAATTGTTTTTGCAAGGCTTTCTTAGAAAGGACGGGAATTACTACAAAATAGCCCCGGCTTGGCTTACCATGGTTAGTAATGATTGCCTCGAATTGCTTGAATTTTACAAGAAGTCGGAAACCCACATAGAGTTCAACAATTTGGAGGACTTGCCCTGAATCAACTTCGCGGTTGATTACAAATCAACCACAAGTATATTAATCGCGGGAACAGGTGTTATTTACTTTTTAAGGCGGGGGAAAAATTTGAAACAAGCACTATCAATAGCCGTAATTCTACTCCTGTTCACGAGCATGGTCTTTGCAGAAGCCAGGCCTTGGACCAACATGCAGGAATACACTGATACGATAAATGACCCAGAGAAAAACATGGCGGTCAACGAGTATGTTTACCGCATTGCCAATTTTATTAAGGAAAAGTGCCCGCCGGAATACTGCAAACATGTCTTGATTGTGGGTGATGATTATGTAATTCCACAGGAAAGAAAAATCAATCCAATGAAGGGGCAACCCGGGCACCCAGACATTATTTATTCTGATGAGATTTACATTACAAAAACAACGCGGGGGGTCGGCGAAACAATAGACGTTTTGAACGGCGAACCAGAAATAGTTTTCGTTGTTCCGAATTCAATGGATTCGCGTTTCAGGGAAGCAATTGATAACCTCAAAAACAACATGTCAACAAAATACGGCATTCCGCTCGCAGGCTTTTTGGAATACAAGGACAATGAAGTAAATTGCTCTGTTTCTAGTGATAGTGTTTTCTGGAACAAAAGCATAGTTGTCATAGGAGAGAACAACGCGCTATTAAATTGCAACACATTCTGGAAAAACTCAAAGCAAATCTTTGACATGTTCCCAAGCCCTTGGGGAATCCAAACAGAAAACAAAAAAGTCGTTCTGCTAATCAAAACAAATTTACCAAACATAGTGGAAGACGCTGCAAATGTCCTAACTTATGACAATACATTCTATGGGGAAGTAAAAGATAATGACGGGGACGGCTGGACTGACAAAGAAGAATTCACTGCACACACAAACCCGCTGGACAAGTTCGAGAATCCCTGCACAAAACTTCCCGGACTAAAAACCCTGTTTAACGGCTTGGATGACGTTGATTATTGGGCCGATATGGCAAACAGGCTAGTCAGCGGGCAATTCCAAACAGGCGCTTTCGGAACACAAAGCATTCTAGTAGGCTTTGCTTCAGATTTCGGAAAACTATATGGAATGTACGCAGGAATAACTGCAGGCGCAAGAGATGATTACAAGTTTGTCACGGCAGACTTCTGGAGCTTAGCAGGCACTATTGTTACCGCTTCGCTCAATACAGAAAACCAGAGAGCAGCAATGGTTTTCCTAGACGGTTTCTTTACAGACAATGCTGCTACCCAATGCGCCGCCGCAAGGCACGGAGTAAACATTGGCGATGATGCAACTCAAGTTTATTTCAATGAAGTCTTGCCAAGCCTCTACGAACAGGCAGAAAACACAGACCCAATCCTGCCAGTAATCTTGGATGATTTTGACAGGGACGTGTTCAACCACTCATTCGTAGCAGCATACCATGTGGGCTACATCGGGGAACAAGTAGCAATAGGAAAAGGCGTTGATGAAGCACTGAAATCATTGAAGCTCGGGAAACTCTTGCAAGCGCTAAATAAAACCGCAGTAAGAATACTCGGAAACCCAGTATTCGAAAACGCACCCGAAGCGGTAAAAGGACTTGAAAGAATAGCCAGAGCAACCGACGAAGGCTCGCTAATAAAATTTGAAGAGCAATTGACAAAAAAATATGGAGCCACGCAAGGCTATGAAAGGCTTAAAACAATCTCCCAATACTTCGAACAGGCAGCACAAAGCGGCGTTCCAAAAGAAACACTCGATACGGCATCAAAAGCGCTGACAAAATATGAAGGAATAGAATTGTTGCTGAAAAGTAGCGGGGATGTGCAATTGTTATCCAAGTTCCAAAATAGTGTTGATAATATGGATGACATTTATGCCATAGGGTCAAAATACAATCTAAATTATAACTTCAAATTTATTCAAAAAACCAACCTCAATACATTTGGAAAGACTGATGTAAAAAACAGGCTAATAGAAATTTACTTAGTTGATGGAAAGGGGAGGGTGTTAACTCCTCAACATCTTACAGATTACATAATGAAACACGAAACAACGCATTTGTCCTTAGGTGCCAAAGAAGGATTGGATGTCAAAAATTTCCTTGATGATTTCTTCTTGCCTGTTGAAGAAAACTCAGCACTTCAATTCGAAGAGTATTTTACTGATAGAATAGCTAAACACAAACTTGGCTCATCTGACTTGTATAACACGCAGTTGAAGAACTGGCTGAACTCTATTTCTGACCAAGAACTTGCAACAATGAGTTCACATTGGGATTACCCCCAATTAGCGCTTATTAAAAGAACAGCCCTAGAGACAAACCACTCAATAGCGAGTAGAATTGATGCCTTATTTGCTGGACGCTTGGAACTAAAACAAGAGTTTGATAGTTTTGTCACATTATTTGAAACAGAAGCAGATAATTTAATAGGCGCAATGGATTCTGGCTCAACCAACCTGCCTCAAAGGTTCCACGATGCATCTTTAAGAATTGCAGATTCGGGCAAATCAGTTTATACAATGGGGGCGAACACATAATGTCATTCTACGTGGCTAAATGCTCCAATTGTGGTTATAAAAGCAACAAATTTTTCAGAGGGATAATTGGAAAAGAACCCGGGTTTTATTTTCCTGTTGCATGTAAAAGCACAAAAAAAATTGTTTCCAGAGATATTTATTCAAAACAAATATTTGGCGGCGAAAAGTTTGAATGTGCTGAAGAAGATATAATAGATTACTCAAAAGATTATAAAAGTGCAAAAAAAGAATGCCCTAGCTGTGGGGAAAGAACTTTACAATTCAAATTAGTTGAAAACATAAAATTAGGTTAAGTTATAGGGGTTGAAGCTTTGAGAAAAAAAGAACTAATTTTGGCTATGGTTTTCATTTTACTTTTTTCGGTAACCTCCCTTGCTGCTCCGCAGGAGGATCGTCCGAAGCAGAAGATGATTTTTTTGCCTGATTGTGATACGCTTGATGATTTGGAAGCGTTTGTGAATAATGGTTTTGAGATGACTCCTGGTTCGAGTTGTAAGGAGCCTATTGTGATTGAGATTTATCCTGAAACAAAGAAACCTCCAATGAGTTTTGTGCAGAGAAGGGCTTTGGGTCTTAAGAATGATTTCAACTCTAGGCCCTGGCAGTTCGGCGGGGTAATTGCAAAGAAAATGAGGTACTTGAAGGACAGCGCTGCTTTGTTCAAGGATGTGAACCAGTTTGAGGGTGTTGAACTGCTTTACAGGTACGGAGCTACGCCTGAGTATATTTCTGGGTTGGCTGGGCAGTTTGAGGAGGCAAAGGCTATTTTTGATGTCAATGCTTCCATGAGATTTGTTCCTGAATCTGATATTGGCATTGCAAGTGCAGATACCCAGGCTTGGGGAGGAACAATTACCGTGGCTTTTTATGAGAGTGTTGCCGAAACTTCGCTTGACTTAGAGCAGTTCCGCGAAACAATTCTTTATCATGAACTTGGGCACATTTATGTCCACAAAAACTTTGGGGATTATATTGACTCGCCATTAAGCTTTAGCGACATTTTTTTGTTCAAGCCTTTTGACGAGTACACGGCTAACTTGTATGCTTACAAGGTTCTCCCGAAAGAAAAAAAGGAATCATTTGCTGAAGGCATTAGGGGGCAGATGAATAGCCTAACTTATATTGGCGTGAGGAACGGTTTTGACAGGGCAGATTATCCAACGCTTTTGCAGCTTTATGCCCAAGCGAGAAAGTTTGATGTGCCTCAATTAGAGGCATATTTTGACCTGGCTCTTGAGTACGAGACGCCTGAGTTAAGGCAAAAATTCCTTGAATTATCCAACGAGTTTTATGAGCGGGCTGAAAATTTGAGCAAGGAAAATTACGAGGAAACGGCAGTGTCAATTGTTGAAGAAATTAAAGAACTGAGAAAACTCTTTTGAACGGGGTTTTTTTGAAGTGAGTTTGAAAATTGTTTTTGTTGCAATATTGCTCTTGTTTTCCGTCAACACATTCGCAACAGACTCTGTGAGATGGTATGTTATTGATGGCGATACTATTGAGGAACTGCAGGCTTCGCTGGATGATAATTCAACTTGGAAGCCTGTTGTAATTGTCGAACCCACTATCGAGGTTGAAAGGCCCTTAGCTGACAGGATTTCTTTTCAAATAGCGAGGTCGTTTTACGGTTCAGGTGTATTGGGTTTTGTTGGTTCCGTTCTGCCTCATGATGATTCTATGCTCAGTTTTTATGGGGTTGATTATCTAAGGCAATATGGGGCGAGCAATGATTATATCCAAAAAATCAACAACGTTTATGCGGAAGGCGAGGAGATTTTTAACGTCGATTCAACGCTGACGGTTATTGAAGATTCTAATCAGGCACTTGGCTGGGTGACAATAGGTGAGCAAGGGGATGGGAATATCAACATTGCCTTGTTCAACGAGCAGAGCCAGGTTTTTTTGGACTTTAAACGCTTGGAGGATTACACTCTTTATCATGAACTTTCCCACGTTGCTTTCCAGAGAGAAGTTGGCGGTATCCTTGACTTGGGTTTGACGAATTATGAGCTGAGGGACGCTTATTTGTTTGGGGAGTATGGGAATGATGTTTTTGCCCAAAAAACCCTGCCTGAAGAAAAAAGAGGAAAATTCATGCAGGTTGTCAAGGCTGAGATGGAGCGCGTGGATTACGAGAATATCAGAATTGCGTTCGAGTTGAGGGAGTATGGTTTTCTTCTCCGAAGCAAAGCAAGGGCAAAGGAACACGGGGTCACAAAACTGGAGAATTATATCAACAGCGCATTATTGTATGAAACCCCTGAGTTCAGGCAGAAATTTCTTGAGTTGGCAGACGAGTTCTATACTGGGGCTCATTCCCTGAACAAAGAAAATTTTGAGGAAAACGTGAAACAATTTTTGGTGAAAATGAGGGAGTTAAGGGATTTGCCAAATTAAAACCAAAGCTTTTTCTCGAATCTTTTGAGCGCATTTTTTCTGAGTTGGTCTGCGAGGTCTTTGTTGTGCACTATCATAATCTTGTGCTTGAAACTCGTTTCAAATAAAGTTGAGAAGAGCTTGTGTAGGTTTAGGCTGCCAAGGTGTTTGGTTGCTTGGCAGAATTGGTCGTAAATCGTGCGGCCTTTGTGGTCGAAGTAGCAGTACATTATAAAATCGCCTTTAATCAAAGTGTCAGGGTATTCGATTCCGCCTTTTACGAATTTTATTTTTGCCCCGTTTTCGGTGAATGGTTTGGCGTTCATCTTGTCAATAATCGTATCATTGCCAATCAAGATGTAGTTTTTGTTTTTCACATGAAACTCTTTGAATAACTTGAAAAGCTGTGGAGAGAGTGCTATTGCGGGCCACGTGTGGTTCACAAGAGTAATGAATTCTTTGTTTTCCGGGTCGGGAAGGTTGCCAAATTTTTCGAGAACGAATTTGCCGATGTCAATGAATTTTTCAAATTCGATTGTTGTGCTGTCTTTGGAGGCTATTTCTTCTATTGAGGGGTCTTTGGTAATAAGCTTTTTCTCGAGGTTTTCGACGTGCTGGTGCGCGTTGGCAATCCATTCGTGTTTGAGGGAGTATTTTAGCGCGTGAGCGGGAAACCCCATCTCTTTAGAGATGGGATGAGAGCGAACCTATTTCTGAGAGTTTAAACAAATAGTGCCTCAGAGCGCGCGCTCGCGGCGCGCGCCTTGGAGGCTTTACGCTATGAATCAAGATCTTGATAGTCATCTGTATAGTCATCATCATATTAAAGGCTGTTGGGAGCATCACCTCGAGTGGGCTCCAAAGTATAGATTCAATGCTCTGCAGAAGCAGAGCATCAAGGAGGATTGCGAAACAATCCTTGTGCAAATCGCGCGGGAGCGCGATTGGGAAATCTTAGAGCTGGCAGTGATGCCTGATCACGTGCACGTGATTTTACGCACGCACAAACCTGAGAACCCGAGCGACATTCTATTCCGTTTGAAAGGTCGCTCGGCATACGAGTTGTTCAAGAAGCATCCGAACATGAGGAAGCGCTACTGGGGTAGCCACTTCTGGAGTCGAGGTAGCTTCTGCCGAAACATCGGCGTAGACATTGAAGTAGAACGCAGATATGTGAGGGCGCAAGGAGACATCCATCAAACGACTCTACAGAAGTGGGCGGCGTGAAGAGAAGCCCACGCCTTTAGGCGTGGGTAATTCACTTGAAAACTGCCCTCTTTTTTCAGCTTGAATTGCGGAAATTTCGGCTCTCCTGAATTCAAAGCGTTCTCTCAATGCAGGATTCTTGAATGCTGTAATTCCGCCAAGCGTCAATCCGGCAATCGCTGCGCCGCCCACCAAAGCTCTTTTCAAAAATCGTTTTCCGGAACGCCGTTGAATCGGTTTTGCAGTTCTTGCTGGCTTTTTTTGCATTTTGGTTACCCGTCAAATGATTGTTTTTCCAAACAAAAGTGCTCACTCTTTTAATTTCCCTATCGCTTCCGCACAACGCCATGCTCGCGTTGGGTGAGCGTACCGGTCTTCGCTTGTGCTCGACAGTACTTACTCTTTTAATTTCCCTATTGCCTCCGCAATGTCGCCGTTCGTTTCCTCCAGGGCTTTTCTGGCCTCTTTTTCCGAAACCCCGGCCTGTTCCGCAACCATCTTCACGTCGCTTTCCGGAATTCCGGCATCTTCCTTCACGGCTTTGCCCACAACAGTATAGGTTTTCTGGCCCTGAATCTCCATTGCCGTTACCTGCGGATTCTCAATCACGAGTTTGCCGCCTTCCATTTCAAAAATAACCTTTTTCGCGTTGATGTCCTCGCTCTTGATGCCGAGCTGCTTCATCATCATCTTCATCCTGCGCGGATCCATTCCGCCCATGCCGGGAAACATTAAACCACCTTTGGATTTTTAGCCCGAAAAAGTTTATTAAGCGCGCTATTCGGAAAATCCCCTTTCCAGCAAATTTATTAACCGTGGCGCGTTTTCTTTATTCTGATGGCTTCAAACATAATAAGTTCCTTCAAGGCTTTCGGGGAAAAATTCAAGGTTCCCGAAAAGGGTGAGCGCACCGATGCCCTGAAAAAGTATTTTGCGCGCGGCGGAGTGATTTCCTGCGTGAAGTCAAATAATGCATGGCCCAAGCTCATTTATCCCTCGCCTTTAAGGATCAGGGCACAGGCCAAGGAACTCGAAACTATTCTTGCGCAGTACGAGGCGAGGCAAAAGGACTGGAAGAAAAAACTCGGGGACGCGAAATCCTACCACTCGCGGCACCAGATCCTGAAGCTCAAGGAGCCATTGTACTGGCAGCACAAGGCAAAGGAACTCTCGGATTCGGATTATAGGCAGGACTCGAAATCCGTGAGCCTCCCCGTGCACCTGGTTGCCGACCCAAAGTGGAAGCCAATGATAAAAATGTTCGTGAATAACATTGAATACCGCAAGAACCTTTCAGAAACCGTGCAGAACAGCGTCGTGTACAAGAATGACAAGAAGGTCGCAAAGTACGCGGATGAACTGCAGGGCTTCCGCAGCGACATGAGCGAAGCGCAATTGAAGGACCTCGGCAAAAAGATTTCCGAAATGCAGGGGCAGATAAGGGCGCTCCAGATGATGGAAAAGTGGGCGAAGGAATGACACA
>AQRS01000011.1 GCA_000402355.1 Candidatus Iainarchaeum andersonii SCGC AAA011-E11 | reverse complement strand
TGTCCCAGAGTCCCAAAGTCAAGAAACATTAATAATCAAAATAGATTTTATGTTCTATAGGTGATGTTTTGGGATTGTTTGGCAACCTTCGAAGAGGCAGATTTAATCTAACGAATAGAAGAAAAACAATCCGAAGAAAAAGCCCCGTGCTAACAGGGGATTTTACTTATCCAAGGCATGGTAGAAAGCCCGTGAGAGATGAGCGCAAAGGCAAACCCCGCCGAAAGGAAGACAGGCTATATTAAGTCCCTTCTTTCCAGCTGTTCAAATAGCGCTCCTGCTCTTTCGTGAGCGCGCCGATTTTCACTCCCATTGCCTTCAATTGCAGGCGCGCAATCCGCTCATCAATGTGTTCAGGAAGAGTGTAAATTCCCGGCTCGAGTTTGCGCTTCAGGCCGTATTCAAGCGCGAGCGCCTGCCCGCAGAAACTCAATGACATTACAGTGCTCGGGTGCCCCTCAGCCGCACCGAGGTTGACAAGCCTTCCTTCCGCGCACAAATAAATCTTCTTCTTGCCGCGCCTCAAAGTGTACTCGTCAAGCTGCCACCTCAGCCTCCTTTTCGAGTAGGACATTTGCTCAAGGCCCTTCACATCAATCTCAACATCAAAGTGCCCCGAATTGGCGAGGATTGCACCATCCTTCATGCTCCTGAAAGCCGTTTTCGGGATTGCATGCTTGTTGCCCGTAACCGTAATGAAAACATCCCCGAGAGGAAGCGCGTGCTCAAGCGGCATTACTATGAAGCCATCCATCTTGGCCTGCAAAGCCGCAATAGGATTAACCTCAACAACAATGACATTGCCGCCCATTCCCTTTGCGCGCAGGGCAACGCCCTTCCCGCAGGAACCGTAACCAACAACAACGAATGTTTTTCCGGCAAACAAAATGTTCGTTGCCCTAAGGATGCCGTCGATTGTGCTCTGGCCTGTTCCATAATAATTGTCGAACAAATGCTTTGTCTTGTTGTCATTCACCGCAATCACGGCGTATTTCAATGCGCCTTCCTTTGCCATGGCGCGCGCCCTTATTACGCCTGTTGTCGTTTCCTCCGTGCCGACCTTAATATCTTTAAGCAAATCTGTTCTCTTTGTGTGCAATTCCGTAACCAAATCAAGGCCGTCATCAATCGTTGCCGTTGGATTGAAATCAAGCACCTTGTTCAGGTACTCGTAATACTCTTCCTTGGTTTCGCCTTTCTTTGCATAAACATGAACCCCTTCTTCCGCAAGCGCGGCAGCAACATCATCCTGCGTGCTCAAAGGATTGCAGCCGGTGATGGCTACCTTTGCGCCGCCCGCAATCAATGTCCTTACGAGAACGCCCGTTTCTTTTGTCACGTGCAGCGCCATTCCGACCCTTTCGCCCTTGAAGGGCTTCTCTTTCTGAAAGTGCTTTTTCACTTCGAGCAGCGCGCCCATTTCCTTTTCAGCCCACTCGAGCTGCATTTTTCCCTCGCGGCTGAGCTTGATGTCCTTGACCTTGTAATCCATAAACAAACAGTAAGAATTGGTTCTGCAACGCTTTAAAAGGCTTGTTGGGACAAAAATTAAAAACTAGAATAATGTATTTGGGTTATATGCCGAAAAGAAGATTAAACAAAAGTTTGAACATTGAAAGAGCAAAAGGCCCTATGCGAAGGGAAAAAGTGCAATTTCAAACACTCCTCGACAAAGTAAGACAAATAACCGATACAGAAATATTGTTGCGCCTACAATCCGAACTTCAAAGCGGATTTTTTGACGGCAATCGCATAGAAAGACAGGAGCAAATACAAGGCCTGAAGGGCATAATCTCGGCACGCATAAAACATCTTAAGCAAGAGCACTAAAACCTTACAAAGCCCTTGAATTCGCGGTATCTCTTGCGCACATCAGCCTCGCTAATCTTGGAGAGCTTCTCGGTTGAAAAAGCCTCGGCATTAAAGGACGCAACCGAAGAAGCGTAAACAATTCCTTTCCGCATGTTCTTTTCCGTGAAATCTCGGGTGCGCGCAAGATAGCCGATGAGTGCGCCGCCGAAAGAATCCCCGGAGCCGGTGGGGTCAATTACCTTTTCAAGCGGATAACCCGGGCACGCAAAATGCTTTTTATCCGTGAACATCACACAGCCATGCTCGCCCTTTTTTATAATCGCAACCTTCGAATCAAGCGAAAGAATTTCCCGCGCAGCACGCACAAGGCTGGGTGTCCTGAACAATTGCCTAGCTTCTGCATCATTCATCAGCGCAATGTCAACCTCTTTTACAACCTGCAGAACCTTCTCGCGCTTGAGTTCTATCCAAAGATTCATAGTATCCGCAACCACCATGCTCGGCCTCTTCTTCATCTGTGCGAGAACATTCAGCTGGATTTCAGGGTCAAGGTTTCCCAAAAAAAGGAAATCCGCTTTCCTGTATTCTTCCGGAAGCTTCGGGGAAAAGGTTTCAAGGGCATTCAAATCGGTTCGCAGGGTTTTCGCGACATTCAAGTCGAGGCCGTACTCGCCGCTCCAGTGGAAACTCTTTCTTGCCTTGTCCCTTTCAAGCCCTTTCAAATCAATTTTTTTCGACGCAAGGAAATCAATGTGCTTCTCCGGAAAATCGTTTCCAATGACGGCAACCAAACCAACTTTGGAAAAAAGCGAGCACGCAAGCGAAGCGAATGTGGCGGAACCGCCCAAAGCATTTTTCACCTCGCCGAACGGCGTTTTCACGTCATCCAGCGCAACCGTTCCGACAACGACAACATCAACCACTGCGCATCACCCATCAAATTTTTTGAGGACGGTTTCCACTTCCTCGAAAATCTCCTGCAGCGGCCTGTTGCCGTCCACATGGATAAGAAGGCCCTTTCCCCCGTAAAAAAAAATAAGCGGCAAGGTGAGCTCATTGTAGAGGCGGAGCCTTTTCTTTATTATTGAGGGCTTGTCATCCTTGCGCTGCATTGTTTTGGCGCCGCAGTCATCGCAAACGCCCTTCTTTTTTGACGGAACATCAAGGCCGTAAATGCGTTTGCATTTCACGCACTGCCTCCTCGCGGAGAGGCGCTTTATTATCACATCCTCAGAAGAATCAATGTTCAGGACGGCGTCAAGCGAAACATCAAGCTCGTGAAGCAGCCAATCCAATATTTTAGCCTGGTTCAGGTTGCGCGGAAACCCGTCAAGGATAAAGTTTTTCGCCTTTGCCTGCGAGAGCTTCTTGCGCAAAACCTGCACCACAACCGAATCGTCAACAAGGGCGCCTTTATTCAGGATGGGCTCAACGCTCTTTCCGATTTCTGTTTTTTTCGCGACCTCATCGCGCAGCAAATCGCCTGTTGAAACGTGCTCGGCCTCAAACTTGGCCTCGATGAACTCCGAAATCGTGCCCTTCCCGGTTCCGGGCGGGCCAAGGAGAATCAAATGCATAAGCGGATCAGACAAAAACAAGCGGAAAACGCTTATTAATGCAATTGTCGTATAGGCACAAAACAACCGGAGAAAGTGCATTTGCATGGCCTGAATAAATAAAAGAAATTGGCTGAAAGGAGAATTCACTGCGGGGCTTTTACCTCAAAATCAATTACAACCTGAATCGTGTCAGGAGAGTACTCGCGCACCTTCCTTTTCACAAGAACCCTGAATTTTCTGCCAAGTTTTTTGCACGCTTCCGCAATCTGCTTCAAAGGGGCCCCGAATGGGTTTTCGCGCGAAACAAACTGGTAATAATGCACAACTCCGCCGGAAGGCCTGATGTACTTTATCGCGTCCGCAAGGAAATCCTCTCCGCCTTTTGGCAAAGGCATTACCGCGCGGTCGCAAGTTCCCGCGTATTTTTCCGCAAGGGCCTTCACATCCCCCGAAACAGGCTCGACCCTGCCGGTAACCTTGTTCAGGGCAATGTTCTGCCTCATGTCCTCAACCGCGACGGGATTCAATTCAATTGCAATCGCCTTTTCCATTTTCGAGTTCTTCGCAAAAACAATAGGAAAAGGCCCGGCACCCGCAAACAAGGCTGCAACAACCTCGCCCTCTTTTATCAACGCCGAAATCCTTTTGCGTTCCGTTGAAAGGCGCGGGGAGAAAAAAACCTTCCCCATTGAAATCCTGAAGGTGCAGCCGTGTTCTTTGTAAGTCGCGAACTTCTTTTTTTTGCCCGCAATCAGCTTAACCGGCTCAACGCGAAAAATCCCTTCATGCGCCCCGGTTTTCATGTAAACGGATTCAATTGATTTGTTGGTTTCCATGAGGGCCAGGCCGATGATTTTTTCCTTTCCTTTAAGTTCCTCGGGAACCTCAATTATTGCGGCATCCCCAAGCGAATCGAATGAGGACTGCACAAAGGAAAGCAGCTTTTCCGAAAGCTTCCCCGCAAGCGCATCCTTGAGGCTGCGCGGCTTCAGCGCATTTTCACTGAACTTTGCACTGCACTTTTCCGCGCTCCTGGAAACGGTTTTCATTTCAGCGAGCAGTTCTTTCGTGATTTTTTTCACGGGAAAAAAAACTTTTGAGCCGATTTTTTTGGGCTTCAGGCTGGCCTCAAACAAAGAATTCGCAACCAGGAACCCGTGAAGTTTTTGTGCCTCACGCGCCTCAACCGAAACCGCTGGACTTGGCATAAGTTATTAATCTTTTATAATTACTTATAAATGAATGGTTCAGGATTTCATTTACGAGAATTTCTGCAGGCCCATAATGGACCCTTCGGTTCAGGGCTACAATTTCGTCAACACGAGCGTTTATGCCGCAATACTTTTTCTGGCGGCAATTTTTGTCGTGTGGCCGTTCCTGAAAAACAACAAAATAAAGCCGGATTTCAGGTTCATGCTTTCTCTCCTGCCTTACGTGGTTTTCGGCTCCGCATTGAGGGTTCTGAATGACCAAGGAATTCTGCACAAAACCTGCAATCCGCTGGACCTGAACTTCTTGAGTTTCACGCCCGGAATATGGATACTCACCGCCGCAATAGCCATGCTTGGAATCCTTGTTGCAAAAAAATTCGCGAAAGAAAACGAATTCGGAAAGTGGTTCGCGGGATTCGGGCTGCTTTTCGCGGTTCCGGTTGTCATGTTTAATGTAACCCTGTTCGTTGTATGGGATGGCTTCCTCATTACTCTTGGAGCGGCAATTGCGGCAACATTCATCGTGAAAAAGCTCGTTGAATTAAAATACAAAGAATTCTTTTCCGACAAACTCAACGTGCTGGTTCTTGGAGGCCAAATTCTTGACGGCTTTGCAACCGTGACCGCAACCGCTTATTACAGCTGCGGGGAACAGCACCCCATAAGCGGCATCATTCTCGGCGTGAATCCTTTCCTTTTCCCCTTGGTTAAAATCGGCATCGCGCTCCTCCTCATTTATTTCGTTGATTCCGACATAAAGGACAGGAATTTCGCGGGATTCATCAAAATAGCTGTTGCAATACTCGGCATAGCTACCGGAACAAGGGACCTGATTACGCTTGCCGCGGGAACCTGCCTGTAAAATTCCGAATCCTAATCAATGCACCGAGGAAAAACGGCCCGAACCAATGCAGCCCTCAAAGCCCCGTTATAAAAACCTTTTTTCTTCACAATAATGCAGTATGCTTTGCCTGATTGGAATAGGATTAACGCCCAAGCAGCTCACTCTTGAGGCGCTCGAGGAAATAAAGAACTGCGAAAAGGTTTACCTCGAAAACTACACCTCAAAATACTCATCGGGAAAACGCGATGAGTTCGAGGACATAATCGGAAAGGCAGTTACGGAAGTCGGCAGGAAAATAATCGAGGAGGGCTTTTCGGAAATACTCGAGGAGGCGCGCGAAAAAAACGTTGCGTTGCTTGTCTTCGGCAGCCCGCTCAACGCGACAACGCACGTGCAATTGCTTCTGGATGCGAAGCAAAAGGAAGTGCAAACCAAAACCATTCCCGGAATAAGCATTTTTGAAATGGTTTCATTCTGCGGCCTCGACCGCTACAAATTCGGAAGGACAACCACGCTTGTTTTCCACGAATCTGATTACGAACCCGAGAGCTTTTACGACGCAATCCTTGAAAACAAGAAAATTGGTTTGCACACGCTGTGCCTTCTCGACATCAAAAAGGATGAGGAAAAAATGATGAGCATCGGCCACGCGGTTTCGCTGCTTGAAATGATTGAGAACAAGCGCGAAAAGGCGGTCATTTCCGAAAGCGTTGTCGTGGGCCTCGCCGGAATGGGTTCGGATGCGCAGCAGCTCAAAGCGGGAACAACGGAACAGGCCAAGGGCTTCAGGTTCACTTCATACCCGCAATCGCTCATAATCTGCGGAAAGCTCAACGAAAAGGAAATAGAAGCGCTGGCTCTATTGGCGGGACTGGAATGAAGGAAGAAACACTCAAGGAAAAGCTCGGGAAATACCGTGAACTGACCGGAAAAGCGCTTGAAAAGGCCGAACTCACTTCAAAGAAAGGCACCAAGGAAAACGAAATGGGGAAAAAGCTCCTCGAAATGGCGGAATCGTATTACAGTGACGCGCAGTTCTTTGAAAAAAGCGGGATGCCGCTTACGGCCTTGGCCGCATACAGTTACGCGCACGCGTGGATTGATGCGGGAATAAGATTGGGCATTCTTGATGGGAGGGGCGATGACAGGCTCTTCGTTCTCCCGTGAAGCCGGCACAAAAATTAAATACACGAAAAACAATGTTGTAGAGAGGCGCTGAAAATGGGTTTGTACGATTCAGGAATTTACGCAAAATTTGGCGAGGAAAAGAAGAAAATAGCCATGGGGGTGCTGGCGGCAGTTGTGATTGCGGTTGCAATATGGAGCATTCTCGTGCTCGCGCCAATAAATTTTGATGACCACCCGATAAAGTACAGGTTCGAAAAAAACCCCGTGAGGCCGGGCGAACAAGCAAAGGCAACAATAACGATTTCCAACAACGGCAAAATGGATGCGCAGAACGTAAAGCTTTTCCTCCGGCCGAAAGAAAAAACCGAATTCGATGTTTTTCCGGTGAATGAAAAATTCAGGGACACCATTCCGCTGATTTCCTCTGGCACTTCAAGGGAAGTCGCGTTCCTGATAAATCCTGTTGGAGATGTCCTTCCAGGAACCTATACGCTTGTTGCAACCGCGCAGATGAACGGCAGGATATTCACTGAAAGCGCCACACTGACTGTTTCAGGATAAAAAAAATTAGCCGTAGGAAAAATCCTTGAAAGAGCCGCCTTCCTTCGACCATATTGCTTTCACTTCGTCCACACGCGAAAAGGCGGGCCCCTTGCGCAGAGCGGCAACTAATTTTTCTAAATTTTCAGAAGAGCCTTCTGCTATTACTTCAACATTTCCATTCGGAAGATTTTTTGCATGGCCTTTTAGGCCCAAGGAAGTTGCCTGCCTTTGAACAAAATTCCTAAAGCCAACGCCCTGAACGCGACCTTTCACGGTTACCTCGAGCCTTTCACCCATCGTAATCACGGAGAACCGAAAGGACTTCCGCGAAAATGCGCCTGTTATCCCCATGAGTAAGCATTCTCGCGACCGTTTCCTCCTCAACCCACTTGAAATCATCATGCTCAACAATTTCCTGCTCAACGCTTACCGGCGCATTCATGTCGGCCCTGAGAATGAACGGAGTGTAAATGTATTTCGTGCCATTCGAGGTCCAGGAAAACTTTTTCGGCAGGACAGAAACAATGGAAACTTTATCCAGGGAGGCTTCCTCCTTAATTTCGCGCAAAACCGCCTGCTCGGCGGCTTCGCCCTTTTCAATGCCGCCCTTCACGAATTCCCAGCCCTTCCAGTTCAGGACCCTGTGAAGGAGCAAAAAATAGCGCTTTCCGCCCTTAACGTCAAACAGGACTCCGGTTACGCCATACTTGGTCTTCATAAGCAAGAAAGTAGAATCAAAAAAAAGAAAAAAACGTTCGTTTCACTGGCTCGGCTTCTGCTCTGGTTTTGGCGATGCCATTCCGGATTTCTCAAGCAAAACCTCGTAAGTCAGGTTCGCCTGCCTCTGGATGTGGTCAAACTGTTCCTCGCTCAAATGCTTGAAGCGCTTCTGCAATTCAAGGTACTCCCTTACAGGTTTCGGGTTCGCGGGATTAAAGTTGAGCTTGTACTTGCCGTTCTCAACCTCGAACAAAAACCAGAGCCTCGACTGCACTGCAAGCTTTGCAACCTTAAAAGTGATGCCGCCGTCAAAGCCCGCACCGAGGCAGCACGGCGCGTCAATGGTTACGAAAGTCGTTCCGTTTATTGCCTTGGCTTTCCTGAGCTTCATCTGCAAATCCGCGTAATAAGCGATTGAGGCCGATGCCGCATAAGGAATTCCGTGCGCGGCCGCAATCTCAACAATCTGCTTTCTCTCGGTTTCCTTTCCCTTATGCACTTTGCCGACAATGGTGGTTGTGGTTTCGGCACCATAAGGGGTCGCACCGGACTTTTGGACGCCCGTATTTGCATAAAGCTGGTTGTCGTAACAAACATAAAGCACGTTTTCCCCGCGATCCATCATTCCGCTGAACGAGCCAAACCCAATGTCGTAAGTGGCGCCGTCCCCGGCTATTACAACGACCTTTGTGTGGTTGTTTCCCTGAGCCCTCAATGCGGCCGCAACGCCGGAGGCAACTGCGGGCGCGTTCTCGAACAACGAATGAATGTAAGGAACCCTCCACGCGGTCTGGGGATACTGGCTCGAAGTAATTTCCATGCACCCGGTTGCATTCACAACTATAATGTCCTTTCCAAGAGTGTCACAGACCTGTATGAGTGCATTGCTCGGCCCGCATCCGGGGCAGCCCGAATGGCCGGGCGCATACAAATGCATTTCAGACTGATTGCTCATAAAAACCATTCACCCGTTCATCGCAGCCTTCGGAGGCTCGGTTGCAACCCATTCCTTCACGGGCCCTTTCCTCATTTTCTCGAACATTTTCCTTATGTGTTCCCTCTTCAAGCCTCTTCCGCCAAGGCCACCGAAAAAGCTTGAAATCTCGGTCTTTGTTGCGTTCAATGCCTCGATAACATCAACGTAAACCGGGCTCTGCGCGCCGATACTCAAATCCCTGTCAATAACCGCCACTTTCTTTCCCGCAAGGGCTTTCCTTAATTCTTCGCGCGGGAACGGCCTGTAAACCCTCAGGTGCAGGGCGCCAACCTTCTCGCCCTTTTCGCGCAACTCATCAACAACCGCAATCACGTTATCCATTACCGAACCAAGGCCGACAATGACCCTTTCCGCATCCTTTACCCTGTACTCGCTGATCAAACCATAAGAGCGCCCTGAAACCTTTCCCCATTTTTTGCCGGCCTCGACAAGCAATTCTTTTGCCTTCTCCATGTCCTTCATCAGGTCCTCGCGGAACATCTGGTAATGCGTCGGATTAGCGTAAACCCCGAGGCTCACGGGATTTTCCGGGTCGAGCTTCAACGGATACTTGTACGGAGGCAAAAACTCCTGCACCTTCGCTGAATCAACGACATCAACCTGCTCAACCGCGTGCGTAAGGTAGTGGCCGTCAACGCAAACCATTACCGGCAAAAGAATTTTTTCCGCAACATAATACGCCTGTGGCATCGCGTCAACGGCTTCCTGATTGTTCTTGCAGTAAATCTGGATCCACCCCGTGTCGCGCTGTGAAATGCTGTCCTGCTCGTCATTCCAAATGTTCAAGGGAGAACTCACGGCGCGGTTTCCCACGAGCATCACAATCGGCAGCCTCATTCCCGCGGCGCTGAAAAGAGGTTCGTGCATGTACAGCAATCCTTGTCCCCCGGTGGTTGTAAATGTCCTCGAGCCCGCGGCGCTCGCCCCAATCAGCGCGGAAATGGCGGAAAACTCGGCCTCGACAGTAATGTACTCGGGAATCAACCCATCCGCATAATACTTGTTCATCTCCTCTGTCAGATGCGTAGTCGGGGTAATCGGATAACAAGCAACCACCTGCGGCTTGCAGTGCAGAACCATTTCGCCGATAACGCGCGCGCCCTCTTTAGTGCGGATCATGCCTCATCAATCCTCTGCATTTCAATGCACTTCACGGGGCATTCATTCGCGCAGATGCTGCAGCCCTTGCAGTACTCGTAATCAATCTCCGGAATTTTTTTGACCACGCCCATTATCCCTTCAGGGCAGAAGTTCTGGCAGATTCCGCACTTGATGCATTTCTCCCCCGTGACAACAGGCATGAATGCCTTCCACTCGCCCGTGAGATTTTCCACGCTCGTTCCGGGCTTTGCATGCGGAATAATCATTTTCCCACCTTCACAACCGCATGTTCAGCCCGCATCTTGTCGTAAACTTCCTGAATAGCCTCGATGTTTGAATCAATTACTTTCTGCGAAAATTTTTCGGAAAGCCTCTCCTTAATCGCTTTCTTTATGGATTCAAGCTTCACAATATCCGTAACCTTGCACAGGGCGCCGAGCATTACCGTGTTCAGTATGAGCTTGCCGAAACGCCTCAAAGCAACCTCGCTTGCATCAACAGTGAAAACCCTTTTCGCCTTGAGCTTCAAATCCGAGGCCTTTTTTGTCGTGTTCACAATCACAATGCCGTCCTTCTTGAGGCCTGCGCACACATCAACCGAATCCATTACCGAAGCATCCGCAACAAGAACAATGTCAGGCTCCGCGATTTCCTCATGAACCGTAATAGGCTTTGTGTCTATCCTGCAGTAAGCCTCAACAGGAGGGCCTCTTTTCTCGGAGCCAAAGAAAGGAAAAGACTGGCTGTGCTTCCCCTCATAATTCGCCGCAAGCGCAATCAAATCCGAACCTGTGACCATGCCCTGCCCTGCCCTTCCATGAAACCTGAGTTCCTTCAAAACCAAACACCTTTCCGTAGAATACCTAACACACAATATAATATATATAAAGATTTCGTTAAATGCCACTCAAAAAAACGACAATCGCCTTATAATTTTTTGCCTTCCCGCAAAGCTTCGCAACAACAATTAACCCGAAAGCCAGCCCGAAACCAGGAAAGCGGATGCCGCAACGGCAATCAGCAGCAGCATTATCGCAAAAACCATGACAATGTTCAGCGCCTGGCTTTCATCCTTCCTCATTTCCGGCTTATCCTCGGCCTCATTATCAAACAGGTCCTTTGCAATCGAGGCATCGGATTCCGCCTTCACATTCACAGCCCTTTCAGAAACCCCGAGGCGCCTCTTCTTGCCCTCCAAAGAACTGGGATTTTCTTCGGCATAAATTGAGCTCTTTTTAGCCCCGAAAAAACCGCCCTTTTCTTCCGCCTTTGGCTCTTCCCGGCTTTTAACCGCAAAATCCTCTTCCTTTGGCTCCTCTATTTTTTCGGCTTCAGAATCAAAAAACGTGCTTTTATCCTGTTCCCCGCTTTCCTCGGGCAAAGGCGAGAACTTCTCCTTGAGGCTTTCCTTGTCCTCAATAACTTCAGTTTCAGCCCCTTCATCATCTGATTCGGAATCATTGCTCTCCGGTTCAGATTCCTCGGCCTGATGCACTTCCTCTTCGCTTTGCTCCTCCAAAGGCTCATCCTTCAAAGGCTCAAGCTCCTCGGGCAAATCATTCTCCTCGACCTCAATTGGCTCCTCAAGCTCCTCAAAAACCGGCTTCTTTTTCTCCTTTGGCGGTTCTTTCTGCGAAAGTTTCCCTATAAGGGAATCCGTGGCGTCTTTTTTCTTTTTTTTCGCGCCAAACGGGCTTCCCTTTTCCTGAATCGGCATCGAAGGAATTATACGCAACCCTTGTTTATAAGTGTTTACGAAATGCTCAGCCCAAAGCGATTTTGCCCAAAACCCAGGCCCTTTCGCCCCTCGAAGAAAGGAACTTCAGGGATTTCAAAGCATCAGCCCTTGAAACAACCAAAACCAGGCCAACGCCCATGTTGAAAACCCTGAACATCTCCTTCTCGCCTATTGAGCCTTTTTCCTGAATCAATTTGAAAATCGGCAAAACAGGAATCGAGGAATAATCAAACACGGGCTTCAGGCCCCTTGGAACAACACGGGGCACATTCTCAACCAGGCCCCCTCCTGTGATGTGCGCTATTCCCTTCACCCTGATTTTTTCGGCAAGCGCCAAAACAGCCCTGGAATAGCTTCTATGAACCTTCAATAATTCAGCGCCGACGGTGTCATTCAGTTCCTTCACAAAATCAGTGGGAGAAAATCCCGCCTCATCAAAAAGAACTTTGCGCGCGAGGCTGTAACCATTTGTGTGCAAACCATCCGAAGCCAATGCAACCATCACGTCGCCTTTTTTTATTTTCAGGCCCTGAATCATTTTGCTTTTTTCAACTGCGCCAACCATGCAGCCCGCAATATCATGCTCGCCCTTTTCATAAACTCCCGGCATCTCGGCTGTCTCGCCGCCGATTAAAGCGCAATCAACCTCGCGGCAGGCCTTCGCCATTCCGGAAACAATCGAAGCTAAGTTTTGCGGCTCGAGTTTTGATGCGGCAACATAATCCAAAAAGAAAAGCGGCTTCGCACCCAAACAGAGAACATCATTCGAGCAGTGGTTCACAATATCCTCTCCAACGGAACTCCACTTGTTCATCATTGCCGCAACCTTGAGTTTCGTGCCTACGCCATCCATGGTTGAAACAAGAACAGGGTGCTTCATTTTCGAAAGCGACGCGATTGAGTAGGCGCCGCCGAACGCGCCCAAATCAGTGAGAACATTTTTGTTGAAAGTCGAGCGAACAGAATCTTTCATTAATTTTACCGATTCATTGCCGGCATCAATATCGACGCCGGAATCCCTGTAAGAAGCCATTACCTGAACCTCTTCTTCCAGTTCGCGCAAACCTGCCCAGTTTTCCTTGCCGCGAGCCCGGTGTAATGCCCGGGGTTTTTTAAAAGTTCTAATTCTTTTTTTGAAAACTTTTTGATGAATGAATTCAGGCCCTCTTCGCCCTTTGCGAGCTCAAGCACGCCAAAGCCGGTTTCAGAGGCCTTCAAAGCCAGTTTCCTCACGGCCTCGTGCGCATCCTCATGCCCGTGCTTTGCAAGAAGAATGTATAGAGGCTCGGCAATAATTGATTCTCCGGCAGAATCAAAATTTCTTCTCATCGAATCCCTATCAACCACTAAATTCGAAGAAACCTTATTCGCGCGCTCCGAAGCCGCAAGCAAGCCCAAAAACAATTCAGGAATAAAGCGCGCAGATGCGCTGTTTGTCAAATCTCTTTGGTGCTCG
>AQRS01000010.1 GCA_000402355.1 Candidatus Iainarchaeum andersonii SCGC AAA011-E11 | reverse complement strand
AAAATTTGTCCTTTGATAGCTATCGAAAGACATTAAAAAAGTTTCAAAATTAATGTCTTTCGATATTAGGCTTAAAATCAAGCGCGGCAGAATTTATGCAGTACCTCTTTCCCGTAGGCTTCGGGCCGTCGTCAAAGACATGTCCGAGATGAGAGCCGCACTTCACGCACTTCACTTCAATCCGATGCACGCCAAAACCATAATCGTCCCCGGTTTTCACATTGCCCTTGGTTGCCACATCATAAAATGATGGCCAGCCGGTGCCGGACTCGAATTTTGTGCCGGAACTGAAAAGGTTTGAGCCGCACGCAACGCACACATACATCCCTTTTTCCTTGTGCTTGTAGTACTTGCCCGAAAATGCCGGTTCAGTATCGCCAAGGCGGCAGACAGAATACTGCTCAGGCGTGAGTTTCTTCCTGAATTCGCCTTCATTCGCTTTTTCTTTCATGACAAAATACCGAATCACGGAAATAAAAGCTTTTTTCCAAATTCAAGCCACAGATAGCTCATTTCACTTTGTTTGCGCGAAAAAATTCATTCAAGCAAGCGCCTGAATATTATTGCGCCGACCAATGCCCCGACTATCGGACCGGCAATGTAAATCCACAGCTGTGCAAACGGAATGCCCCCTTCGAAAAGCGCCGGCGCAAGCGAACGTGCCGGGTTCAGCGAGGCGCCCGAAAAAGGAATCGCATAAAGGTGCGCAACGAGGAGATAGAAGCCTATGGCAAGCGGAGCGTGCGACTCGGTTTTCTTATTGCTTGTAACCGAAAGAATCACTATGAGGAAAAGCGCGGTTGCAAAAACCTCAATCAGGAATGCGGATGTCGTGCCGAAAGTTCCAGCAGTTGTCGCACCGAGCTTGCTCTCCCGAACCACTACCCAGAGCGCCAAAGACGCAACCATTGCACCCAGCAGCTGCGAAACAATGTACGGGACAACCTTGTTTGCGGGAAACTTCTTCGCGTACCACAGGCCTATGGTTACGGCAGGATTGAAGTGTCCGCCGGAAGCGGAGCCAAAAGCGTAAATGAGCACTGCAAGCGCCAGGCCCGCGGTAAGCGCTACAGCAATGAGATTAAGTATGCCGAAAGTGCTTGTCAGGGAAACCGTGCCGACTATGGCAGTGGTTATGGCAAAAACCAGCGCAAAAGCCCCAAAAAATTCCGCGATATAATCTTTCATGCGAACATACATACCACGCTTAGGCAATTTAAATAATTAGCGGTTCGCAGCCGGTTTAACGGGTTTCATATTGAATTGGCCGAAAAAAACCTTTTCTTCGCGATTTCAGCGGAAATCATGTAAGCGGCAAGCACACAGCCATTGGCATGACACCAGCAGAAAGTGATCGCTACGGTAAAACTAACATTCAATCTTTTCAAGGAGGAATTAAGAAAAATTGTCGACAAGGATAAACTTACTTGACTCTTCTAATCCTGCCTTCTTTGATATCCTTGAAACTTCGGTTGCAAACACCTTGAATTTGAGCCTCTAAGGAATTATTTATGCTTAAACACCAACCCGTAGTGGTGTGGCGGCAAGTCATGGGTTTCATGGAGTGTCAGTCCTGCTTTTTCTGCCCATTCAATTATTTGTTCTGGTTTTGGGCGTATGTGCATCGGGGGGCCTCTTGGCGTGTCGGGGTCGTAGTTCCAGTGGATTACAGCAACGCTTCCGTTGGGGGAGAGTATTCTTTTGGCTTCTTTGAGCAGGTTGACCGGTTTTTCGCAGTGCAGGATATTGAATAGTAAAACGTGTTTCACGGACTTGTCTTTCAGGCCTGTGCCCTGCCTTGAAACATCTCGTTGAATTGTTTTAATGTTTGTAAGTTTTTTTCGCTTTGCTTTTCCTTTTAATTGTTGAACCATTTCTGGTTCCATTTCGATAGCAAATACCGTATTTCTTGTTCTCGCCGCAGCCGGGATGGAGAAGGTTCCGTAGCCGCTTCCGATATCGGCTATACGCCCGCCCTCGATTCCGAGTGTTTCGAGTATTTGTTTTGGTTTGAAGAATTTTTTCCAATGCAGTTCTTGCGGCATTCCGCTTTCACGGTATTTTGGAATGCCAATCACCCGAAAGTAAGTGCCTTGTCTGACTCTTCAATCAGCTTGAGCAAGTCCTTCATTGTCGATATTGGGCAGATTTTGCTTTCTTTCTTCTGCCTCAATTCCAGGCAGGTTCCGCAGGCCAGTATTTCGCCGTTTCTTTTTTTGAATGCGTTAATCATTTTTTGGACATCAAACTTTTCATCCTGAATATTTTCGCATTCCACTCCTTTGCCGAGAAGAGAAATTTTTACTGAATGTTTGTTTTCCAGTGCTTCTATTCCTAGCCTGAATGCGTTCCACGCCGTTTCCGGGTCGCTTGAATTTAGTATTATTGCGAGCTTCATTCCAAATCACTTCGAGTTGTCAACTATTTCCTTAATGTCCTCTTCGGCCTCAAGGGCTTCCTCTTTGCTAACCTCTGGGAAGAACTGCGAGATCATTGTGGGTTTCATGCCCACGATTTTCACTTTCCCGTTTTCTTCCAGAACATTTATCTTGCATGGCATGCAGAGTGAGATTAACCTGTTTTTGTTCAGAAAATTGTTGGCGTGCTTTCCCGAACAAATCTCGATGATTTTCAATGGTTTTTGCTCAAATCCTTTTGCGGCAAGCCTCTCCTTCACATCATACACTTGGAATAGTGCCCAGCCCTTCTTCTCAACCGATTTCAGAACCGATACAACAGCCTCGTCAAAGCTTTTTTCTGTTTCAACTAGGTATGCAAATTCTTTTTCATTCATGGTTTCACCCCTTCATTTCTCTTTTCATTTCCTCAAACTGTTTTTTAGTTATCTCTCCTTCTGCAAATCTCTTTTTCAGGATTGTAAGCGGGTCTGAATTGTCTTCTTTGCGGTGGTTGTATTGGGCGTAATTAATTAAGGTTACTGCAAGCCAGATAACCGCTCCCCAAAAAAGCAGCATGAACAAAAACCCAAATCCCATCATGCCAAATCCCGCCATGCCATAGCCCCCCATTCCAAATCCTGTGAAAAGAAACAGCAGAACAACTACGGCAACTAGAATCAACAACAATTTATTTTGGTCTTTTTCCATTTTTATCGCTTTAAATCCCTCAAGTTTTTTCCACGCTCTTGATAGAATTCATTTGGTTGCCTCCTTGACTATTCTCCCGGCGTTTTCCAGTTGCTCCAGCAAAACCTCCCTAATCAGGCCGCAGGCTTTAATCATTTTCCGGTTGGCAACTCTGTAGCTGACGGTTGTGCCGTGCTTTCTGGCAACAACAATGTTTCTCTGCCTCAAAACAGCCAAGTGCTGTGACAAATTGGCCTGCCTGATTTTCATTAAACCCTCAAGCTCGGAAACTGTTTTTTCTCCATCGCTCAGCAGGCTCAGGATTTCCAGCCGCTTTGGGTCAGCCAACGCCTTGCAAAGTTCCGCGTGCAAATCAAACAAACCATTACCCATACATTCAAATATGCGAATATACTATATAAAAACCTGCTGCTTGTTCATGGAAATGAATATCTCGCCGAAGAACTTCACCATTTAGTATAATTTAACGGGAGTTCAATACCTGTTGCCACATTAAATAATTATTTATTTTAGGAATTCAATGTCTTCAATTCCGCGAAAGTGCTGGTCGCCAGTAACAATTCTCTGGTTTTTTGTTCGCTGGGCGAGAATAAAAGCGTCAGCCAAACCAAAGTCTTTAGATTTTTTTCTCATTTCCGCGTGAAGCAAGCCGGCATTTTTTGCGGTTGCCTCGCCCACATTCAATACTCTTGAATTTAGAACGACTGCGTCAAAAGCTGCTTGTGAATCTTTACCAGCTCTTTTTGCCTTGCTTACAACCTCTGCTAGAGTAACCGCAGAAGTAAAGCATTTGTGATTTTTAATAATCTGATTGACTCTTTCACCATGTTTTGAGCCTTCAAGGTACTCGACCCAAGCATATGCGTCAATCACATATTCAGTCATGCGTGTTCAACTCATCTTGAACACTAAATTTCCCAATCCCCTTGAGTTTTCCGAAAAAATCCTTGCCGACTTTTTCAACATCAACTTTCAACAAGTCATTGCCCTTTATATCAAGCGCCTCAACCACGTTTTTTGGAAAAGTGGCCATGACTGAACCACCAACCTTTCTGGTCTTCACAATAGTTTCCACAACAACCATCGCATGAAATTTTATATAACTAAATTATACATGTAGTTATATTTAAACCTATTCTTTGTTCAGACTCAGAAATATCTCGCCGAAGAACTCGTCCTGCCACATGTTGATGCGCCCTTTGTTCGTGAGGAAAAGGCACGGAATGAATGTGCGCACAATCGCCTCATTTGTGTCCTGTTCCTTCACGAGGCGCGAGAACAAAAGCAATCCCTGGGAATCCGCGTGCTTCTGGATATTTTTGTAAACCTTGTCCATTGCCTTGTCGATGTCGAAATCCGAGAGCGGAATCTTGAACTGGGTTCTTTCGGAACGCGGCAAAGACCTGCCCTTCATTTTCTTCGAGCTCTGCAGCATCTTCTCTATGGAAGCGACAAGCTCATCAAGCGAAACCTTCCCTTCCTTGATTTTGCGGATGTTCTTCAGTTCGGGCAGCAAGGCCTCGAACTCTGCGCGCTCTTCCGGAGACATCTGCGCCTTCTTCTGCTCGAAATCATCCTCGTCCTCAATATCGCTCAAGCGCAAAACATTGGATTTGAACTTCAAAAGGATTGCGGAAGCCAGAATCGCGTTCGCAGGCAGCCTCAAATCATTTCCGCCAAGGGAATTGATTTTCGCCAAATATTTTTCCGCAAGCTGTGCGACATCAATCGCCCACGGATCCATGCGCTCGGTCTTCACGAGCTCGATTAGAATGGTTTTCCACGCGGGCCGCTCAATCAGGTCAACCAAATCATCTTTCCCGAAATTCTCCGGAATGGCTATTGCCGAGCCCTCCTCTTTGGAAGAAAGCTCCTCCTGAAGGTCCTCTTCGGAAATTTTAGGCATAACTAAGAATCCCTAACCAATGAATAAATAGGTTGCGGAAACCTAATTATGTAGAAAACTGTATTCGTTCAGGTTTTTTTTGATTGTATTGCAATGCCCTTAGGAGTGAAATAATATGGAACCAGCCCTTTCCTGTGGGAGCTGCTCCTCAGTTTCAGTATTTCAATGGCGTTCTCGCGTTTGCCGCTTGAATTCACGTTGTAAAGCACGACAACCGCATCCGCCAAAAACTCTTCGACACCCGACCTGCTGTAAATCTTAGGGTCCTGCTCGGTTTCGCTGATCAGGTATGAAACGCAATTGAGAGCCTCGAGCGACTCAAAGAGCTCGCGTATGTATTTCCTGTAATTCTGGTCATCGGAAAAAGCGATTGCCAATGCCGAGAGGCTGTCCACAACAATCTTGTCGGGCACAAAAGGAAGCTCGATTTTTTCGAGGCCTATCCTGAGCTCGCCGTTCTTGTTCAGGAGGAACTCCTCAACGGCACGCGAAACCTCAACCGGATCGATTTTCAGTATCGCAAACAGGCCTTTTTTCTCGAGTGCATCAAAATCCCAGCCGTAATTGTTTTTCATGTGCAACTTGATTTTTTGCGTATCCTCCTCAAAAGAAATATAGATGCCCTTTTCCCCGTACTCCACAATCGAGTAATAAATCGACTGCATCGTAAAGGTCGTTTTTCCCGTTCCCGCGCCGCCCGAAACCAGTATGCTGGAACTCTTTTCAAAACCCCCCGAAGAAATCAGGGAATCAAACTCCCTTATCCCGGAAGACACCACAGAGTAATCCCTTTTCGGAAGGCCGCCGTTGTTTATTGAAAAAATGTTGCCCCGCAATGCAACATCATTTTGCCCGCGGCGCACAAGCACGGGCCCATGAAAAACCTCCTTTTCCTTCGGCACCCCAAAAATAGTTGCGTAAAATTTCGCCATGGCGCCATTAAGGCCGCCGAAAATCCCTTTTTTCCCCATGCCAAAATCAGCCCCCGAGTTCCCTTCTTCTTTGCCCGTAATCATCCATGAACTTGGCATAATCCTGCTTTGAAATAGATTTTTCGCGGAAATACATTTCCTGTGCCCTCTTCTCCAAAGAATCAAGTTCAGCTAATTTAGAGGCTTTGCTCTTCTTTAACATTTCGGATTTAATGAAGGGCGATGCCACAACCAATATTGCAAGAACAATGCCTATTAGGGCGAGCGCCGGAACAGCCAGTTCGCCAAACCCTTGTTCCACGGTCGCAGCCGCGACAAAAATATCCGATTTGGATTCGCCGGAAGAGCCCGAATCTGTTTTCGCGAGAATGCTTATTTCAAGGCTGCCCATGTCATCCTCGCCGATTTTGTATTGAGCAGAAAAAAGCCTGTCCTGCACCATTTCAAGGGGAAGGCGCTTGCCGTTGAACAAAGCAAAAACCTCGGGATTTTCCGTAAGCCCGCTTCCATTGCCTGTGACAGCCACGGTAAAATCAATTGTTTCCCCCACCCTGTATAGCCCGGTTTCCGGGGACAAAATTTTTACTTCCAGCCTTGGAGGAAGAACGGAAATATTGAAGGAGCCGAATGCCACCAAAGCGCCCCGTGCATCAAAACCGCTTACTTCGACCAAAGTTTCGCCGGAAGCCCCTGAAGGAATGGCAGCGGAACCGGCATAAATGCCCTCACCGATGCGCAAAAGCGCGGTTTTTTTGCCCATGATGGATGCCTCAACGCGATTCGCATCAAGTGCCTTCAAGTCCTGGGTCAGCTTCACCGCGAGCTCCAAGGAACCTCCCGGAAGGTATGAATCCAAAAGCGGCTTGGCCAGTTCAAGGTCGCGCTTTGGAACCGCGCCCGGCTCGAAAGCCATTACCTCGAAAAACCTGTTCAGGTCGTTGCCTGAATCATCCTCGCCAAGCAAAGAAAGCAGCCACAAACCCTGCTGATCCGTGAAAGACGAGCGGTATGAAAACGAGAATCTTCCGTCGCTGCCGGAAGAAGATACCTCCTTTGAAGCAATTACTTTTCCGGACTCTGTTTCGACCAAGACCCTGAAAGGCATTTGCACAGGCCTTTCATTTATGGAGAGCATGCCGTTCACGTCAAGGTTGGACCCTATCTCGTGGACTGAAGGAACAATGATTTCGGAATCAACGTAGGGGTAAACAGCGATTTTTATCGAGGCGTTCCCGTCAATGCCCCTGAAGGACGCAAAAAAATTCACATCCCAAAAGCCTTCAGGCGTTCCTTTGGGAACCGATGCCCATGCCGCGTGGACTCCATCGTTGAACAGGTTATCGTCATGCAGCCCGTCATTGAAAAGTACGAACTCGTTGAACGGCCCCCGGACACTCACGTCCGAACCCGCCACATTCCTCCCGTCCGCATCAAGCACTACCTTGTAATGCAATTCTTCGCCGTAACGTGCCTTGTATCCGTCGACCGGACTCAGTATTGTTATGTTGAGAATCTTCGGCTCGCAGTCCCGGGCGCAACTCCCGTAATTCTCCAGATAAGTGCCGGATTCCTCGCACAGGTCGTTCCCGCAGCAGTTCGGCGCTACGTCAATCGAGCAAATGCTTTCAGCCGTGCAATAATAGATGGCGCATAGCCTACCATCCACCTTCCCGGAACAGGAACCGCAATCACCGGGGCATGTGCACGAGTTCTCTCCTGATTCACAGGCGCTGTTGCCGCATTCCGCAAATGAAAAGGGCGCAAAAAAAGCGAGTGCAAAAGCGATTGCCAAAAACAACTTTTTCATAAGCACTATTTACGGTTTCCTGAAATAAAAGAAGTACGCGAGCGCCGCGAGAACAACCACAATTCCGCCGGCAATCAATGGCGTGTTATCGGCCTGTGGCTGGGAAATCTCCCTGGCCTGCTGCTCCACGCAACTGCCGGAACTGCAGACTTTTCCGGAGCCGCATGAAGTTCCGTCGGCAACAGGGATGTTCAGGCACGAATTTGCGTTTCCGCATGAATCCGAAGTGCATGGGTTACTGTCATTGCACTGTGAGGCAACGCAGGCAGGGGGGAAAGGCCTTTCTCCTTGGCCAGGGGTGCCGCCGGTTCCTGAACCAGTACCCGGGGTTCCCTCAATCGGGGCAACACAGTCCGATGGGCAATTCTGGAAAGTTTCTCCCGCGTCACAAACTCCGTTGCCGCAAACCTGCGGCGGCCCGCAATCAGCGGGGCAATTGTTCACGCTTTCTGTCTGCGTGCAGGCGCCGTCGCCGCAAACCGCGGCGCAGTCCTGCGGGCAGGTTGCACTCGTTTCATTGCCGGCGCAAACACCGTTGCCGCAATACTCGCCGCCGCCCCCGGTTGTCGGACCGGCAATTGTTATCGTAACGCTCGCCACCGCACTGTTGTTGTCCACGTTATCCATGCTCTTTACATTCAATGTGTGGCTGCCCGCGGCAAGCCCGGTAAAAGTGTAGCTCAGGCTTGTGCCATTGTCTATCGGGCTCTTGGAATCAGCATAAACCCAGTACTTTGCTATGTCAGAGTCAGAAGTATGGTAATTGAAAGTTACTGTGTCAGTTGACCCGAAGGTTCTACCGGAAAGCGGCGAATCTATTAAAGGCGTGGTGGCGCTGCTGTCATAAGTGAAGCTCCTGTTCGTGTCTCCTGAGGCGTTGGTTGCAAGGTCGCTTACGGCCACAGTTATGTTGTAGTCGCCATTGGCAGATACCCCTGTTTCAGTGTAAGAACACACGTAGTTTGTATCGCCGTTTTTCGTGCAGTCGGTTGCAGAAGCAAATACAGAAGATGCAACCCCGTTAACTTTCACTGTTGCAGAACTCCGATTGATGGGGGAAAGCGAATCGTTCAGGTCAAACGCCACCGTCTGTGAATTGACTGTTGCGCCCGCTGCCGGCTTCCTGAAATTCACTGCCGGGTTCGTGTTGTCAATAGTGAAACTGGCGCCGGATGAATCCTCAGCAGAATCCCTTAAAACGCCTGCAGGAGTCCAGTCGGTGACATTGACGTCCAAAAAGTAGTTCCTATCTCCAAAGCTTGCGCTGTTGAAGGCATAAGTGCACGTATTTACGGTCACGAAGTTCTGGTCGCCACAATTTGCAATAGCCATCAGGTTCAGGTCAAGAACCACTACATTTGTGTGTGCCCCTGCTGAAACACTCACATAAATCCTCGCAAAAAGGTTCGAGTCGGCGTTGGAGTTGGCGTCCCCGTCGCTTACAGTGAAAGTGATACGCTGCGTTCCCTTCAAGTAGTTTCCGTCGCCATCCGGGTCAGAAATCACCACAACCGGCGCAACAGCGTGCGCCATGCCCAAAGCGAATACAAAGGCTATTGCAAACAGCCAAAAGTTCTTAAGCGACATTTTCCAACGTTTAAATAATAAATATACTTATATAAAAACATTACTATAGATAGCCGGACTCTGGGACAAAACTCAGCTTTTCATGTGTTTGGCTGAGTAGTTGTGTAGGGTTGCGCGGCTGAAAGCCGCGGTT
>AQRS01000009.1 GCA_000402355.1 Candidatus Iainarchaeum andersonii SCGC AAA011-E11 | reverse complement strand
TTAATCGCTTCGCTGAGAGTCGGGAAAACGTGAACGGTGTCGCGAATGTCGTAGATGGTCATCTTGTTTTTGATTGCATAAGTTGCCGTTGTGATAATGTCTGCGGCCATTGGCCCCACAATCTGGACTCCTAAAACCACTTTTGTTTTTGGGTCAACAACCATTTTGATTATTCCACGCGTATCTTTAATTGCTGCGGCTTTTTCAACATGGTTCCAGCTTATCGTCCTGCACAGGCAAACATTGTATTTTTCCATGTGCTCTTCCTCGGTAATGCCAACAGAGGCCACTTGCGGAGAAGTGAAAACAGCGCTTGGTATTTCGTTATAGTTAATGGTTTTGTTGGCTTTCTCAAACATGTTCTGCACTGCTATGTTCCCCTGCTTTGCTGAAACCGTTTCCAACGGCATTAAGCCGGTTACGTCTCCCGCAGCATAAATATGTTTTTGTGTTGACTGCAGGTGCTCGTTAACTTTAATGAAACCTTTTCCGTCAATTTCAATGCCGGCCTTGCCAATATCTATTTTATCCGTATGCGGCTTGAGGCCCGTAGCCAGCAATAGCATTTCAGCACTTGCGACCATTTCCCCTTGGCCTTTTTTGTCAAAAAATATTGTCACACCATTTTTGGTTTTTTTCGCTTGCTTAATGTTCGTGCCAGTGTGGATTGTTATTCCCTCTGCCTCCAAATGCTTTTGGAGTTCTCTCGCTATTAGTTCGTCGAATTTTGCAAGTATTCTTTCCGAGCGCTGGATTACCGTGGCCTTTACTCCGAAATGGCGGAATATTTGCGAGAACTCCATCGCTTCCGGCCCGCCTCCGAGAATAATTATCGATTCAGGCTTTTTGTCAAGCTCGAAGAAGATGCTTTTGTTCGTCAGGTACTCAATGCCCCCAATGCCTTTTATTGGAGGAACGAATGTTGAAGCGCCAGTGGCTATCAAAATGTTTTCACCGTAAAATTCCTGGTTCCCAACAGCAATGGTGTGCGAATCCCTGAATTTTGCGAACCCTTCCTTGAATTCAACGTGCTTTTGGCTTGCTATGACTTTCCCGTAATTCTTTTCCTGAAATCCGTTAGCCATTTTCCTGGTTTCTCGCAGGGCTTCAACAAAATCAGTTGTTCCACTCAATTTTATTGCATTGAAAGCACTTCTTTGAGGATAGTAACCGGTGGCTCCTTGGTGGAGCATGATTTTTGACGGAACGCAACCAACATTTACGCACGTGCCCCCTAGCGGAAGAATTTTTTGGTCGTTAATCATTAGTGTTTTTTTCTTGAGCCTATTAGCCGTGTTGGCTGCCGCAAATCCTCCGGCTCCGGCACCAACAATAATCAAATCAAACATTTCTTGCATAAGCCGGCGCCTCCTTATTGTTCATTATATTTTCCTCACATTCACAAAGATTTTTACAATACCTGTGAGTGTGTTTGTCAATCAATTTAAGCAAGGGCAGAATTGTCTGCTTGTTCAAAGAATAAACGCGTTCCTGCCCGTTTGGTTTGGCAAAAACAAAACCGCATTTCTCCAAACACCGCAAGTGCCTTGAAGTAGTTGACTGCTCAAAACCAAGCGCTTTATAGATTTCAGTCACCCTTTTTGGGCCTTTTCTCAAAAAATCTATTATCCGCAGGCGCTTGTCATTTGACAGCGTATTCAAAAACCTATTGTATTCATTTAACTGCATATTCAATAAAACACATAAAAGAGTTTAAATAGTTAACTTTCTTTCAGGCCGTGCCAAAAGCCTCATTTTTTCCTGAATTCGGCAAGGACATCAGAGCCGCTTCTCGTGGGCCCGAGGTAAATAGGTTTTCCGCCCGCATTAAGCTCCTTAACGTAACCCTCCTCGATAAGCAAATCGAGGTGCTTTTTCACCGCGACATGGCTCAAACCCATTTTCTCCGCGAGCTGGTTAAGGTAGCAGGGCTTTTCCTGCCTCTCACACCTCTGAATCTCGTTCAGGATTTTCACGCGCATCTCGGCACCCTTGCTCCAGTAAAAGAGGATGAACTTGGACATTCAAATCCCCATGCTAAAGGTCATCGCCCATTTTAGCCCTGAACTTTTTCATCGAAGCATACAGCCCATAGCACGCGTACGCGAGCGAGAACGCCCCCGCAATCTCAGCCACTTCCCTCAACTCCGGCGGAAGGCTGAACTTTGAAACCACATGCGCGGCCCCGAAAGCAAGCGCCGTGACGAGGAAAAAAAACCAGTACTTCTCCCCCTTGGTTTCGCGGGAAAGCACGGCGGAAAAATAAATGGCCGCGAGGAAAAACGCGGATGAAAGTATTATGAGCACGGTTTCAAGGGCCAACAGACCACCAGAAACATTAACGCGCAGATAGGTTTAAAAAACACAATTACATTAAGGTTACATTAGCATTACAATGAGCGGTTTTTTTATGGACGGGAATTACCTTTACACCGGCATAGGAATCCTGGCAATCATCCTTCTGTCAGGGATAATCTTTACATCCGACTCGCTCCAGCAAAAAGAGGGGCTCGCGGAAAGCAACGCAACAATCACGCTTTCAATAGAAAGCAAAGGAAATGAAAATACAGTCTATTTTTCGGCACTTCCGGCCGAAGACCTTTTTTCCGGGAGCAGAACCATAAACTTTTCAAGCATTAATGATCCGGAGAAAAAAATAGAGTGCGAATTCAGCTGCACAAAGGCAGGTTGAACAGGCGGAAACTTGAGCGTACCAAAAAAATTCACTAAAAAAGGGGTTGATATGATTGGATGAAGAAAAACAGGCAAACAAGGATTCAATGCTTCTTCCGGCAAGCGTGCTGGTTGCCTCAATAATATTTTCGGCAACGCTATTCCTTGTCGCGGGAGACATAAGCAACGGGCTCTCGGGGCTCTCGACCGCGGTTAGCGGCATAGAAGTAACCAATGCGCCAAATTCCGGAAGCGGGGGAACCGCTGTTGCCGCGCCTCAGCCGTCGCCAAGCCCTTCCCCGCAGCCAAGCGGAGGAAGCGCCGAAATAAAGGCGCTCCTGGACGGAGCGGCCGGGAAGCAAGGCAGCGATGAAGCGGAAATAGTCATAATAGAGTATTCGGATTATCAGTGCCCATTCTGCAGGAGCTGGTACTCGGAGTCAAAGAGCCAGCTGGACAAGGAATACATTGAAACCGGAAAGGTGCAGTTCATCTACAAGGACTTTCCCTTGAGTTTCCACCCAATGGCACAGACCTATGCCGAAGCCGCGAGGTGTGCAGGCGACCAGGAAAAGTACTGGGAAATGCATGACAAGATTTTCGATGAGCAGAACAAATTCGGCCAGGGGACGATCTCTAACATTACGCAAGAAAACATCAAGAGCTGGGCTACAGAGCTCGGAATGAATGCCGCGACCTTCAACTCGTGCCTGGACTCCGGAAAATACGCGCAGGCAATCCAATCGAATTTCGCGGAGGGCCAGCAAGTTGGAGTCTCGGGAACGCCCAGTTTCATAATAGGCAAGAGGAACGGGAGCGGACAACTCATTGTCGGGGCGCAGCCGTACAGCGTGTTCAAGAGCGCTATCGAGGCAAACCTCAACTGACTGAAGTGGTTACGTGAAGCTTCTGAAGGTTCTTGCACAGGCAAAGTATGCCGCATTAGGGGTTGTTTCCGCGGCCATTATGGCCGCGGTTTACATTTACACGCAGGTTCTCGGGAACCCCCACAACATAAGCGTTTGGTTCGCCACAATCCCATTCTCGAACCTCATCCTCTTCATTGTTTTCACGGCGCTTTTCGGAATCACTTTTTCTTTCCAGGTTTACAATTGGATGCAGCCGAAAACCTGCAGCGTGAACCAAAAGGCCGGCGCAGCTGGGAGCAGCGGAGTTGGGACTCTCGGGCTTTTTTTGGTCGCGCAGTGCCCTGCGTGCGCCTCGCTAGGCTCCTTGTTCCTGCCTCTAAGCGCAATTACTTTCCTCACTGAGTTCAGCTGGCTCCTGAACATCATCGGAATCGGGTTGCTTTTGTTCACGATAAACTATTTAGGGGGTTTCAAGGAATGAAGAACAATGCTGCGCTTGTGCTTTTGGTTGCGGCCGGCTTGACTTTGCTTGCGGCCATGATTTACTTTTCCGTTCCTCAAGCCCAATCGGCACAGGGCACGCGAACCACGACTAATGCTCGAAACCTTGGAGACTGAAGGAGGCAAAAAATGGACCAAAATGAAATGACGAAGGACGAGAGAAGGAAAATGAAGCTGCAGTTGAGGCGCGAGGCAAAGGAAAGGATGCAACAGGATTACACCAAGCAGGAGTCAGGCAAAAAAATGTTGCTTTACGGCGCGGTTGCACTGGTTCTTCTCGGGGGGATAGGCTTGTTCATGGCCCTGCCAAAGCCGGAACCAGTTAATTACGCTACCGGCAACATCGTTTTTCCGCTCAACAACATCCACTGGCACGCGACTCCGGAAATTTACGTGTGCGGCGAAAAAGTCCCTGTTCCGGATGTGCTGCCCGGAAAGCACCTTGGAAGCGGGCTGTTGCACACGCACGAGGACAAGCTGATTCATGTTGAAGGAACAGTTTCGGGGCCCGCACAGATAACGCTCGGCGCATTCATGAGCAGCATAGGAATGAAATTCTCGGAAACCCAATTGCTCGACAAGAGCAACGGCGATTCATGCTCCAATGGCGAGGCGGGAAAAGTGGGCGTTTCCGTCAACGGCAACCCGAACAACGAGTTCGGGAATTATGTTGTGAGGGACGGCGACAGGATAGAAATGAGGTTCGGGTGAATGCAGCCGCAACTCACGCAAGCCCTTCTGGAAAATTCGTTCCATCTCCAGCACCATTTCGGCGTCAGCTTCGGCTTTTTCCTGGCGCCCTTCTCACTGCTGCTCTTCCTGCTGGCGATTTATTTTCTCTTTGCAGGGAAAAAAGAGCCTGCACATGTCCGCGACGCCAAATTCGAGAAAAAGCTCGCGGCATTGGAGAAAAAAATGCCGGCAAACGAGGGTTTCAGGAACCAACATTAATGGTTTCAGGGAAAAATATAAGTGAAAAGGGAAGAGCAAAGTGGACAACAAGGCAAAGCACGTACTTATAGGCTTGGCTCTATCGGCAGGGCTTTTCGTAGTTCTCGGAACCCCAACAGCGCTCGTGCCAAACCCGTTCATACAATACACAAGAATGATTGAAGCCACAGTGCTTGACTACTTTTTCCTTGCAGCAACATCAATAATGCTCGCAACTCTGATTTCATTGAAATTATATTACAACTCTGGAAAACAACTCGGGGCAAAAGAGCTTGTAGGCGGCGCTGCCGGGTTTGTAGCTTTCAGCTGCCCAATATGCAACGCGCTCCTCGTGGCACTGCTGGGCGGCGCAACGATAATGGCATTCATAGAACCGCTGAGGCCGATATTCGGCGTCGCCTCAATGGCAATTCTGGGCTATCTCATTTACAATACAGTGCATTGCAGGGAATGCAATTCAGCAACAGCCTTGCGGGCAAAGGGAGGGTGAAACAATGAAAACACTCATAGGGGCAACACTAATTGTTTTGATGGTTATTGTGAGCGGCTGCATCGGCAACGCAAACAACGAGCCGCAAACAAACAGCGGAAACAACGCAATCGGTTTCACGAACATCTCCGCACAGGAACTAGGGCAAAAGCTCGGAAACAAGGATTTTTTCCTTTTGGATGTGCACATTCCTGAACAGGAACACATCAACGGAACTGACGCGTTCATACCTTACAACGAAATAGAGTCCAACCTCGAAAAGCTGCCGCAAGACAAAAACAGGCCGATAGTTGTTTACTGCAGGTCCGGGAACATGAGCCTCGAGGCATCGCAGAAGCTCGTTGAATTGGGTTACACGAACGTCATGAACCTCGAAGGCGGCACAAACGCGTTCAACGCACTAGAGCAGGAAAGCGAAAAGCAAAGCAAAGGAGAGATATTACTGGAAATGGTTGCGCCGAAAAGCGGCGTGACACTGCCCGTGAAATGGAAGGACGCAATGGCAAAGGCAAGGAAAGCCGGCGCAATCGATATCGAAAAATACAAAGCCGCACTTGCAAAATACGGTGCAACCCTTACACCAGAACACGAAAAGTTACTGGAAGAGGGAAGCGATGAAAACATTGTTTTCACGCGCGAGAACGCGCTCTTCAACCTGAATATGCTCTGGGCCTTGGGATTGGTGAACGAAAATCCGATTCTTACTGAAGGAAAGATTTCGGAATACGAAAACAATGGAAGGTTCGCTTCTACGGGAGGCTGGACTCTTGGTTCAAAATCTGGAGGGGAATTACTGGCAAGCGCAAAAATAATAGAGCTCACTCCCGAACAGCAGGAAATTGTCGAGGAAGTCGCAAAAAACACTTACAGGCCGTGCTGTGGAAATTCAACGGCTTTCCCGGACTGCAACCACGGAATGGCGGCACTTGCTCTCATAGAATTAATGGCATCGCAGGGCGCAACGGAAGAACAAATTTACGACGCGGTTTTGGTCGCGAACTCCTACTGGTTCACGCAAACATACGTGAGCACGGCAGAATATCTTGAGGAAAATGGCACGAATTGGGAAGAAACTGAGGCAAAGGAACTCCTTGGAAAGGACTACTCGAGCTATAACGGAGCGACAAAAACCAGGAATTCGCTCAGGGAAAAGCCAGAAATACAACAAGCAGCGGGATGCGGCGTTTGAATCAATGGTTTCAAGAAACCACATATATGGTTTCACAGAGAAATATAGACGGGAAAAGGCGCCCCCGCATTGGTGAAAAAAAGAATGATTGGAAAAATACTTGAAAGCGCAAAACAGAACCACTTTGCACAGATGGCGATATGCTGCCTCTTGCCCGTAATACTCATAGTGGCGCTGCAATTGCTTGGCTACAACGGAGCATGGGTTTATGCACTCGCAATAGTGGCGTGCATCGGCTCCCACATTCTAATGAGCGCTTTGGCGGCAAAAAAGGAGGGCGCTACATGCCACTAGAACTCGGCAAGTACAAAGGGCAGTTGATTGAGAATGGGTTCTGGCTGTTGGTGCTGGCAATCGCCTACGTTGCGATGCAAAAGGCAATGCACCCAGGCTGGACAATATTCGGGATTTGAAAGGAGGAAAAAAAATGGATTGCTGCAGCGGAAAAAAGCACGAAAAAACCGGACACACGGAACAAGAAATGGATGGCAATGAGCAGGGAAACAACAATTTGCTCATACTTGCGGGCGCAGCCATAGCCATAATAATTTTGGCGGTGGCCCTTCTCCCGAAATGAGGTATTTCAAGCATGGCTGACATCGACCCTTTGAGGCTTGGTTACGCAACAGCAATAATTTTGGGAGTAATACTTGCCGCGCTCGCACTTTTGTGCAAGAGCGTAAAGCACACGGAACAAAAACTCAACCCGAAAGCATTCGGATTTGCGGCGGCAGTTGTTTCAGGCGCGGCAATGATGATCCTGGGGGTTCTCGGAGAGCTTGGCCTTTATGAAAGCGGCGTAAAAATGATGGAGCAATGGCACGTTTTCTTCAGCACGAGCGCACTCGGAATAATTTTCGGAACAATAGAAACCGCAGTGGTGTTCTTTCTCTTGGGGTACGCGTTCGCCGCAGCCTACAACAAATTCGCATGAAAAAATAATCAGGTTCTGCGCAGCTCCTCTACAAGCCTCACCATGTTGATTTTCCCGTGCTTCTCAACATGCACCAGGCCACGGTCCTCGAGCTTTTTAACGATGCGGTGCGCCTTGAGGCGCGTCATGTAAGGCAGCTTTGAAATCTCGCTCTGCGTGGTCATGCCGCCCTTTTCTAGGAGCAGCTTCACCAAATCCTTTTCGGCCTCAGACAGGAACTTGAGTATAATGTTCACGTTCGCCTTTGCCGCTTTTCTTTGCCGATCAATCGTTGAACTCGTGATGCGGTAAACAACCAAGCCGGAAAAAACCCCGAACAAGCCCATGAGGACCATGAAGTGGATGTGGTACTGCAAAAAAAGCAGGAGAAAATCGGGAACTTCGGAGCCCTGCGCATAAAGGGCGTAAACAAAAACCAATACGCTCACCAAAAAAATGAAAACCGAAACTATTACAAGCGCCAACACTACCTGTTTCCTCGAATCCACAGCCAAAAACCCCAAAAAACCATTGTTTCATCATTTTATATATATTGTTTCAACTGAATGAAATTGTATGCAAAGGCAAAAAAAGCCTTCGGAAAGGTGAAAAAGGTGAGCCAAGAAACCAAAACAGAAAGGACATTCCTCATAATCATCGGAATAGCGTTGATAGTCTTCATTGCGCTCGCAATGGCGTTCACACAAAGAAGCACCGAAGCCCCGGAAATAACGAACAACACGGGCAACGTGCAACTCGGGCAAGGAAACCAAGGCACAGGAAACATAGTGGTACAGGAAGTTTACCTCAAGGCACTCAGAACCGGCGTTTATGACAAGCAGAAAATAACCGTGAAAAAAGGCGTTCCAGTGAAGCTGCACTTCAGCGCCGAAACGAACTCTGGATGCGGAAAATTCCTCATCATGCAAAAATTTGGTGTCCAATTGCTTTCGCGCAATGGCGAGGAACAAGTGGCGCAATTCACGCCCAATGAAATAGGCACTTTCGAGTATAGCTGCAGCATGAGGATGTTCGTAGGCAAAATGGAGGTCGTGCCTTGAATAAGCTGCAGAGGCTCGGCACAATACTCTCTGTGCCCCGAAACCAAGTCATTTTCGTGCTCCTCGCATTAGTTGCAGGCACAATACTTGCAATCACTTCAGACATATTGATAGTGCCTTCAATGATACTCAACCCCCTCATCGACCCGCTCAAAGTAATTGTGATTTCCATGATAGCCATTCTGATGGCTGTGAATTTGACTGCGATACTCAATTCGAGAAGTTCCCATGCAGCAGTTCCGGCAATCGGGATGGGAACTGCAGCCGGAACACTTACTACCGCATGCACGGTCTGCCCGCCCATTGTTTTCGCCTGGTTCGGCGCAGGCGCAACAAGCTCGCTGTTCACGGAGCTGAGCATTTACATCGGCGCTGCGAGCATAATATTCCTGACAATAGGACTTTACTATTCATTAAATGACAATTGTGAGGTTGGAAAAAATGGAAAAAACGATTAAAGTAGGGGGCATGCACTGCAACGGCTGCGAATTCGTGCTAAAGGACACAATAGAAGGAATAAGCGGAATAAAGGAAGTCAGAGCAGACCATAAAAAAGGTACAGTCACAATAAAATACGAAAGCGAAAAAAACGTCGCGGAGACAAAAAAAGCGATTGAAAGCGAAGGATACAAGGTGATAGGATGACTCAATACACTCTTGAACTCAGCGGAATGACGTGCAACTCCTGCGAAAAAATAATATCGAGAACAATAGAACGCAACAACGGGAGCGTAAAGCAAATAGACGCAAACAAAGGTATCGTGGAATTCGAGGCTGCCAACGACAACATCCGCGAAATAAAGCAGGAACTTGCGAAAAAAGGTTACTCGGAAAAGGGGAAGGCAAACACGCGCGGCAACCCTGAAAACATGCTCAATTACTTCAAGTCAATAATCGCCTCGGAATCTGAAGTCGAGGCAGAGGCGAAGCTCGTGAATTACTCAA
>AQRS01000008.1 GCA_000402355.1 Candidatus Iainarchaeum andersonii SCGC AAA011-E11 | reverse complement strand
TCGCGATTGAACGCGCAAAAAAACTTTTCAATGCAGAGCACGTGAATGTCCAGCCTAATTCAGGGAGCCCCGCGAACATGGCGGTTTACTGGGCGCTGATGGAGCCCGGAGACAAGGCTCTTGGAATGAAACTCACGGAAGGAGGCCACTTGACACACGGGCACAAAGTGAATTTCTCCGGAAAACTCTACAATTTTTTGCAGTACGGCGTGAACAAGGAAACCGAGCGCCTCGATTATGACACAATAGCTGAACAGGCTTCACGCGAAAAACCGAAACTCATTCTTTCAGGATACACCGCTTATCCGCGCGAAATTGATTTCAAAAAATTCCGCAAAATTGCGGACGAAACAGGCGCAATCTGCATGGCGGACATCTCGCATATCGGAGGGCTCTGCGCAACAGGAGTCCACGAGAACCCAACACCTTACTTTGATGTGGTCACAACCACAACCCACAAGACTTTGCGAGGCCCGAGGAGCGCAATAATAATGTGCAAAAAGGAGTTCGCGGAAAAAATAGACAAGGCCGTTTTCCCGGGGCTTCAGGGCGGGCCGCACGAGCACGTGATTGCGGCCAAGGCAGTTGCATTCAAGGAGGCTTCAACACCTGAATTCAAAAAATATGCGCAGCAGATTGTGAAGAACGCGAAGGCGCTTGCAAAAACGCTGAATGATAACGGCTTGAGGCTCGTTTCAGGCGGAACAGACAATCATCTGATGCTTGTTGATGTCACCCGATTCGGAATCACGGGAAAAGAAGCGGAATCCGCGCTCGAAAAGGCCGCAATTTACTGCAACAAGAACACCATTCCATTCGATACAAGAAGCCCCTGGGACCCGAGCGGAATAAGGATTGGCACTCCGGTTCTAACCACGCGCGGAATGAAGGAAAAGGAAATGCAGGAAACCGGAAACCTTATCACGGAAGCGCTGCATAACGCGAAGGACGAGGCAAAGCTCAAAGGCGTGAAGCAGAAAGTGTTTAAGCTCTGCAGCGAATTTATTTTTTACAAGTGAAAAAAAATGCCCGCAAAAATCATTGACGGAAAAAAAATCGCGGAAAAAATCCTCGAGAAGGCAAAGAAAGACGTCAGGACGCTCAAAGAAAAAGGAATCACTCCAAAACTCGTTGTTATTCAGGTCGGCGATGACCCCGCTTCAAGCATTTATGTGCAGAAGAAGCATGACAAGTGTCTCGAGCTCGGAATGGCTTCGGAAATAAAAAAATTCGGCAAAAAAATCACTTACACCGAGTTTCTCTTTGAAATTGAAAAACTCAACAAGGATGATTCAGTGCACGGAATACTGATACAGCTTCCTTTGCCTGAACATCTGAGCCACAAACAAGTCTTTGAAACAATTGATGTTGCCAAGGACGTTGACGGCCTTAATCCCGCGAACCACGGAAAGAATCTTTTGGGCAAGGAATGCTTCCGGCCCGCGACACCCATAGGAATAATGCGCATTCTCGATGAAATCGGCGTGAAACTCGAAGGCAAAAACGCGGTCGTGATAGGCAGGAGCAACATTGTCGGAAAGCCAATTGCAATAATGCTTTTGAATGCGGGCTGCACCGTAACAATCTGCCACAGCAAAACAAGGAATTTGAAAGAACACACACTCAAAGCCGACATACTGATTTCCGCGGCGGGAAAGCCGAAGCTCGTGAAGGAAAACATGGTGAAAAAGGGCGCAATCGTGATTGACGTTGGCACAACCAAAATGAAGAACGGCAAGCTCTATGGCGATGTTGATTTTGAGAAAGTGAGGAAAAAAGCCTCTTGGATTACGCCCGTGCCCGGCGGAGTGGGGCCCATGACGATTGCAAGCGTTGTTGAGAATACAGTTAAAGCGTGCAGAGAGATCACAAATGCCTGAATTGAGAATCGCGGTGCTCGGCTCCACCAAAGGAACGGATTTGCAGGCAATAATTGATGCGATTGAAAAGCGCGAACTCGATGCGGAAATTGTGCTCGTTGCATCGGACAGGAAAAACGCGTTCATTCTGGAGCGCGCAAAAAAACACGGCATCGAAACCCTTTGTGTCGATTACAAAAAGCTTGCAGAAAGGAAAAAGGCCGAAGAGGCAATGGTGAAGGCACTCAGGAAAAGGAAAACGGAACTCGTGCTGCTGATAGGGTTCATGAAAATACTCACGCCTTACTTCGTGCACGAATTCAGGCACAGGATCTGGAACATTCATCCCTCGCTTTTGCCGAAATATGCGGGCGAAATGAATCTCGATGTTCATGCAGAAGTGTTGCGCAACAATGAAAAGGAAAGCGGGTGCACTTTGCACGAGGTCTCCGAGCGCGTTGATGCCGGAAAAATAATAATGCAGAAAAAAGTGAAGATTGCTGCCTCTGAAACACCCGAAACCCTGAGGGAAAAGGTGCAGAAGCTCGAACAGGAATCCTTTCTGGAAGCAATTAAAATGGTTACACAGGGACAAATAAGCATAGGTGGGCAAAAATGAAAGTGAAAACCGCGCTGATTTCAGTTTCCGACAAAACAGGCCTCCTTGATTTCGCGAAAAGGCTGGAAAAGCTCGGCGTGAAAATAATTTCCTCGGGCGGAACATGGAAAGCGCTCAATGAAGCCGGCATAAAAGCGGTTAAAGTTGAGGATTTCACGGGCTTTCCGGAAATGCTTGATGGACGCGTGAAGACTCTGCACCAGAAAATACACGCAGGCATTTTGGCGAAAAGGAACAAGGAGCACCTCGCAGAAATGAAAAAACATTCGCTTGAAACAATCGACTTGGTTGCCGTGAATTTGTACCCGTTCAGGGAAACTGTTTCGAAGCAAAATGTTTCGCTTGAAGAAGCAATCGAGAACATCGATATCGGCGGGCCAACAATGATTCGTGCTGCGGCAAAAAACTTTGAAAGCGTAGGAGTTGTTGTTGAACATGCGCAATATGAAAAAGTTCTTCGCGAACTTGAAACAAAAGGCGAATTGTCAGAGCAGCTAAAAAAAGAATTGTGCCTCGAGGCGTTCCAGCACACGGCCTTTTACGATTCAATGGTCTCGCAATACCTCTCAAAAAAATTCAGTGGGCCAAGGTTTCCGGAAAAGCTTTCGCTCGGTTTCGAAAAAGCAGGGCGGCTGCGCTATGGCGAGAACCCGCATCAGGAGGCGGCGCTCTACAAAAACCCATTGGAGAACGGAAACCTCATTGATGCGGAGCAATTGAACGGCAAGGAACTCTCGTTCAACAATTACGGCGACGCGAATGCCGCAATCGCAATCGCGCGCGAATTCCAGGAGCCCTGCGCGGTAATTGTGAAGCACGCTAACCCGTGCGGCGTTGCAACTGCACAGAAACTTTCCGATGCATTCAGGAAAGCCCTTGAATGCGACCCGGAAAGCGCTTTCGGCGGAATAATAGCCCTGAACAAAAAATGCGACATTGAAACCGCAAGGCAAATTACCGCTTTTTTCAACGAAGTGGTCATTGCCCCAGCAGAGTACGATGCGAACGCCCTGCAGGAACTAAAAGCCAAGAAGAATTTGCGCGTTTTGAGGCTCAAAACAAGCGGAAAAACGGCTTTGGAACTAGATTTTAGGCACATTTCAGGGGGTTTGCTGGCACAGGAAAACGATTCAATACGCGCTTTGCAGTGGGAAAACAAATCCGGCATTGAGCCTGGAAAAGAGTACCTGAATGACCTGGAGTTCGCGTGGAAAATCGTGAGGCACGTGAAGAGCAATGCAATAGTGCTGGCAAAAAACAACGCGACAATCGGCATTGGAGCGGGCCAGACTTCGCGCGTAAAGGCGGTCAGGCAGGCACTTGAGCAGGCGGATGTCAAGGCACACGGCGCGGTGCTCGCTTCCGACGCTTTTTTCCCGTTCAAGGATTCAATTGAACTCATTGCAAAGGCAGGCATCAAGGCGGTTGTCGAGCCGGGCGGAAGCATCAAGGATGAAGAAGTTATTGCCGAAGCGAAAAAGCTCGGAATTGCGTTGTACTTCACCGGCGAAAGGCACTTTAGGCATTGAATTCACAATTTTTTTCATAACGGAACTAAATTTTCACTATCCTCTTTTCTGTAACGATGAAATGCATCCTAGCATCATGCGGCTCCTTCGGAACATTTTCAACGAGCTGGAAATCGAACGCCGAGGCAACGCGCAAACCCTTCACTTGCGTGCTTGAAAAAAATCTGTCGTAAAATCCCGCTCCGAAACCCAGCCTGTGGCCCTTCGCATCAAAAGCAACACCCGGAACCACAAAAACACCAATCTCCGAAGCGGCAACAGGATTCTGCCCTTCAGGCTCCGGAATGCCGTGCTCCGTTTCCCTCAGCTCGGAAAGCGAAGAAATTTGGCAAAAGGAAAGCGTGTTGTTCTCGAAGTCCGTTTCAGGAACACAAACCTTTTTCCCGAGAGACAACAGTTTTTTTATTATTCCGCGCGTCGAGGGCTCATTGTCGAAATCAGCGTACACGCCGAAAATCTTCGCTTCCGAAACCTCCTTCAATAGAAAAAAGTGCTTTTCAATCGCGAGGCTCTTTTCCAGAACCTCTTTCTGCTTCAAGGCCCTTCTTTTGGAAAGCATTTCCGAACGCAAAGCAGTTTTATCCATCAACAGTTCAACCGAAATAATTAGGAGCCAAAAAACTTTTATCTGAAGATGCTGCCGAACAAATCGATGAAAAATATCTTTATGCCCAGAACAATCTCGCTCGAGCCATAGGAAATGTTTCCCGCGCTTTTCTGCTTCAGGAATTCGGCCTTCTTGTCCTGCGCACTGGAAATCGCGGCAACCGCGCTCTGGTTAGCCTTGAACCACATGGTTGACTTCTGGCAAACACCGTCATTTACAACCGCAGGATTCGTAACCTGGACACAGAACCTTTCCAAACCTGAATCCGTTTGAATGTCGGCCTGGACAATCTCGTTAGCGAAAATCCCGTACAAATAATTCCCGAGCTCCTTCACCGAAGCCGAATTGCCGGCACCATTTGAACCGCCAGAGCACTCAACATACATTTCCCTGAACAAGCCGCCTATCTCTTCGCCACAAGTAACATTCACATTGCATGCAGGGCAAACCTGGCAATTGTTGAAAGCATTTCCGCACGCCAAGCCGGTCTGCGGCGGGCCATTGCAGTAAAAGCCCGACTTGCTGCCGTTGACTGTTGTTGTTACTGAAGCACTGGGGTGGAAGTACTTGCACACATCGGTTGTGTAAGCAGTGTAACCGACACAAGTTTTTCCAACGGAAACACAAACCTCGTTCCCCGTATTCTTGGCGCTGTCGGTTGAAGTGACAACACAATATGTTTTGCCGTTGTAAGTGTAGCACGAGCCCGCGGCAGCATTATTTCCCGAGCCTGAATTATTTGATCCGTCGGCGTTTCCCTGAGAACCGGAATTTCCTGAATTGCCATTGCTACCTGAACCTGTTACGCTTGAACCGCTTCCCGAGGAACCCGAAACAAAGTAAACTCCGTTGCTGCTGGAAATGTTTGCAGCCGGAACACCCATGCACGTCGCCAATTGCGCCGCGGTCGTTGAATAACAAGGCGCATTGGCAGCACAATTCGTTGCCTGCCACTTATTGCATCCCGGCGAGGCCGAATCGGGAACGCATTGCTGATAGGCATAAGCGCTTGCACACGAAACCTGGTTCAAGGCGCAGTCATTGTAAGAGCACGAATCAACAGAGCCGCTTGTTTGCGTGGGGCCTGACTGCAGATAAGTGGTGTTGCTGCACCTAACTTGGTTTGCGGAGCCCGAATGCGAAACCCCGCACACAATCTGCCCGTTGCCAGAAGGAGTGTTGTTGGAACACGAAATCACGCTGCCAAAAGTCGTTGTTCCGGTTACGGTCATTCCAAGCTTGCAGAAACTCTCCTTTGCCCCAACGGCATTGCAGTTTACCTGGCCCTGGTTCTTGTAAACACACTGGTAATCGGCAGCGGTCGCGAAGGCCGCGAAAAAAACCAGAAGCAAAAACCCAAGCAAAAATTTTGATTGCATCGAAATGAATTAGAAACGAGCAATTTAAAAAAAGCACTTTAGGTGAGCCTAACAAGCAGAAGCCGGGGCAGTCATTTCCTGCCCAAAGCCTTTTTGCCTATGTCATGGCGGAACTGCATTCCCTCGAAATCAATCTGTGAAACGCCTGTATAAGCATTGGCAATCGCTTCCTTAATGCTTTTCCCGAGGCCTGTTACCCCGAGCACGCGGCCGCCATTCGTCAGAACCCTGCCATTTTCAAGTTTTGTGCCGGCATGGAAAACAAAAACATCCTTGAATGCTTTTGCATTTGCGAGGCCCTGAATCTCCTTTCCCTTTTCGTACTCGCCAGGATAGCCCTTCGAAGCAAGCACAACGCAGCAAGCGGAACCTTCGCGCCACTTCAAATCAATTTTATCCAGCTTGCCGTCAATGCACGCCTCAAGCACATCAACCAAATCATTCTCAAGGCGCGGAATCACAACCTGCGTTTCAGGGTCGCCAAAGCGCGCATTGAACTCGAGCACCTTGAAATCCTTTCCTTTAATCATCAAACCCGCATACAAAACACCCTTGTACGGCGCGCCGCGCTTCGCGAGCTCCTTCATCACGGGAAGCATGACTTTCTGCAGAATCTTTTTCTCAAGGCCATTCACAATCGGCGCGGGGCTGTAAGCACCCATTCCGCCTGTGTTTGCGCCCTTATCGTTGTCAAAAATCCTTTTATGATCCTGGCTCGAAACCATCAGCTTCACGTTCTTGCCGTCACAGAAAGCGAGAATGCTTGCTTCTTCCCCTTCAAGCAATTCCTCAACCACAATCCTTGAACCAGCGTCTCCGAAAATCTTCCCCTGCAGCAATTTGTTCACTGCACCCATGATTTCGCTTTTGGAATTGCAAATGAAAACCCCTTTTCCCGAGGCAAGTCCATCCGCTTTCACGGCAGCCTTTTCAAAATCACCAAGGGACATCTGCGCCTCATCAATGCCTACAATCACTTTGTAGGCAGCTGTCTTGACTCCGGCAGCAGCCATCACTTCTTTCGAGAAAGCCTTTGAGCCCTCAATCAAAGCGGCTTTTGCATTCGGGCCGAAAATCCTCAAGCCCTTTTTTTGGAACTCGTCAACAATTCCATTCACAAGCGGCGCTTCAGGACCGACAACTGTCAGACCGATTTTTTCCTTCAGGGCAAACTTCAGCATTGCTTCAATATCATCAGCAGGAATCGGAACATTTTCCGCGAACTCCGCGGTTCCGGCATTTCCCGGGGCGCAAAAAATCTTTTTCACGCGCTTACTTTGAGAGAGCTTCCAAACCAATGCGTGCTCCCTTCCCCCCGAACCTATTACAAGAACCTTCATGCCAACACCTGAATGAAAAATAAAGAAAAAATTACTCGTAAGTTCTCGTTGTTTCCAAGCCGCGCTCGAACCTTTCAAGGGCCTTCACGCGCAGGGTTTCCCCCCACTGCGTGGGGTATTCTCCTGTGAGGCACGCCAGGCACAAATCCTTTTTCCCGCCATCCAAGCCGATGCTCTTCACAAGGCCTTCTAAAGTCATGTACCTCAAAGAATCAACGCCAATATTCTTTCCAATGCTGTCAACCGCATCCTGCTCCAAATCCAAGAAGCCAACGCGGTTCAATTGTTCTTTCGAGGAATGCCTGTTCGCAATCAGTTCGCCGATTGTTGACATGTCAATTCCATAAAAGCACGGGCTCCTTATCGGCGGGCAGGTTACGCGCATATGAAGCTCCTTAACTTTCCCGTACTTGCGCAAAAACTCCACCAAAGCCTTTGAAGTGTTTCCCCGCACAATCGAATCATCAACCAGAATAACCTTCTTGTCCTTGATTACGGACTTGTTCAGGTTGAATTTTTCGCGGATTTTCTCCATCCTGTCGCCGCCCTCAATGAATGTCCTCCCGACATACCTGTTCCTGATTAATCCCTCCATTGAGGGCAACCCGATTGTGTGGGCGTAAGCATCAGCCGCGGGCTTTGCAGTGTCAGGAACCGGAACAACAACCCAATCATCGCTGTTTACTTTCAGGTATTCCTGCCTCGCGAGCTCCTCGCCAAGCCTCCAGCGCGTCTGGTAGACGGAGCGCTCGTCAATCATTGAGGCCGCATTCGCAAAATAAACCCACTCAAACATGCAATGCGCTTTCTTCTTGCTCTTTGCATAGCGCTTGACTTCTACAGAATCATTCTCAACCAAAAGCATTTCTCCGGGCTCCATGGTCTTCACGCCATTCTCCGCAAACTTGTTCAAAGCAACTGTTTCGGAAGCCGCGCCCACAAAATCATCAGAAATCAAGTAAGACATGGGCCTGATTCCAAGAGGGTCGCGCATCGCCGCAACCGTTCCCTCGGCATTAATGTAACTCATATTATAAGCGCCGTCAAAAATGTTGGAAATGTTCTTGAAAATCTTGTCCATTGGCTTCTTTTTGTCCCCGAGCTGCTCCTTCTCCAAAAAATGCATTATCATTTCCGTGTCCAGGTTCCTTACGAGATGGTATTGCCTGTCCTCCAAATCCTTTTTGAGTTCCGAAAAATTTGCTATATTCCCGTTAAAGCCGAAAGAAAACCACTTCCATTTCCTCCCATGATGCCTCTCGAAAGGCTGGGCAGAACCCTCGTCATCGCCTCCGGAAGTTGTGTAGCGCACGTGCCCTATTCCCTTGTTTCCCGCGTAGCGCTGGAGAATCGCACGAGCCTTGCCCTCAATCCTTGTTGCGAATACCTCGGAAACCATTCCGCGCTTCTTGTAAGTGTCAATGAGCTGCTGCCTCTGGGGATTGAAAGTCGTTATTCCTGCGGAAACCTGGCCGCGGTTCTGCATCTGGACAAGCATTTTGCACAAGTAGTAGGCGGCTCCGCCGAAAGGATATTCCTTAAGAGGCCTAGGCAGATAGACGGCTGCTACGCCGCACTCGTCCTTGACCTCACCAGGCATCCAAACCAATAGAACTTGGAGCGCTTAGTTAATTTAAAGGTTACTAAAAATCATAGGTACTGTCACTGCGCCTTTCCACGCGGAACAGCTCTATTATTTTTTCATTCCACTCAACATCATAAATCACCCTTATTTTGCCAATCCTGACCCTAAACCTATTTTTGAAGCCGGAGATTTTTACGGTATCATGAATGCCCACAGGCACCGGGTTAGCCTTTAAATCCAGAAACAACAAAGAAAGCCTTTGCCTCGTTTTTTCATCGAATTTGCGCAGCTGCTTTTCGATTTTTTTCGAGGACTTTATTGTAAAAGCCACGGGCACTCACTCGCTCAGTATGGCAAACAGCTCTTTCTCACTCATGTATTTGCCCGAGCGGATTTCCTTTTTAGCCTTCTCGATTTCAGCCAGTTCTCTCTCGCTTAACTTCACTTCAGGAATGTTGTTCATTTTTTCAACCCTCTTGAGCCTGCTCTCAAGAGCCTCTATCTTTTTCATCATTTTCTGCAAAGAAACGCTTTGATTCCCGTTAGCCATAAACCATCACTTGCCGATAGTATAATGG
>AQRS01000007.1 GCA_000402355.1 Candidatus Iainarchaeum andersonii SCGC AAA011-E11 | reverse complement strand
CGCACCCACAACGAATTTGGCAAAAGAATATTTTGCCCTTTTTTTCTCCTTGCCTAATTCGTTGCAACAGACGAAACTGTTGTGAGGCACAGGCAACAAGTATAAACGCGAACCTATAAGCAAGGGGTTGCAGCAAAAAATCGCTGAAAAATCAGGCGCATGAAGCGGGGTTCACGTTGTTCGTGAGAAGGCAATTGTACAATTGGTCGTTGCGGGTGTCGAGGCGCTGATTGGTTTCCTGCAGCGCGTTGTAATCAGGCGCCGCCTTCTGGAAAACAACGGGATCGAGGAACTGGTTTGTCGCGAGAACCCCCAGGATAAGCCCCGCAACGAAAACAACCGCGAGAATAATTCTCTGCGTGGTCCAGAATCCCGGAGCCAGGCCTTGCCCTTCGTCATCGTCTTTTGGCATGCAGAATATAACGGGTTTGGAATTATTAAAAAAATCGCTTGCGGTTCAAAAGTCAATTCCTTCGCCCTGGATTCCGAGCTCCTTGCGCGCGAACTCTAATTTCGTGTTTTTTTCTTTCAAATCCGGGCGCACCGAAAGGGTTATGCGCGAGGGCCTTGAAAAATCCTTGTAATGGTAGCCTGAAACTTCGCAGAATTTTTTTGTCCACTCCTCAATCTGCTCAAAAGTAGGCATGTTTTCCCGCCCGAGCCTTGACCTTGAATCCCCGATGTGCATGTATGATTTTATTTCCAAAAATTCGGGCTTCATTTTCCATATTACTTCGCTCCAGTCCCTGAGGTATTTTGTGTCATCATTGAGGTCCTTTATGAGCGTAATCCTCACGACCTTGCGCGTATCCAGTCTGGAAATTATTTCGAGCGAATCAAGAAGGCGCTGCCAACCGTTTTTGTGCGAGGCCCTGTTTATCCTGTTGAAGTGCTCCTCGTTCGGCGCATCAATCGAGACGTACAATTGGGAAGGGAGATAGGAAGGATTGGCGGACATTTTTTCGAACACGTCAGTTTTCTGCGCATTTGTAACCAAAAAAACGCTTTTAGTGTCAGGAAGGCCCTTTATTTCTGCTATGAGTTCACATATTTTCGGGTACAAAGTTGGCTCTCCGGAAAGGCTTACGGCCCAATGGGAAGGGAGCTGTGCGCGCTCGAAACGGTTCTTGTTCAGCGAGGGCAGCCCTCCATAACCCGTGAGGAGCTTCTTGCGCTGCGCAATGGTGCCCTGAATTATTTTGCCCGGCTCGTCAACCTCAACATCCTCGAGGTTCACGTTGCGCATCCATTCCATTGGGCGCCAGCAAAAAACGCAGTTCTCGTTGCACCAAAGCACTGTAGGGCTCATTTGGGCGCAGCGGTCGCATTCAATCCCATAGAATTTCTGTTTGTAACACACGCCCTCCTGCTTAATGGCTTTCTTGTTCCAGGAGCAAATCTGTACCGCGCTGTGCGAGCCCACCATTGCGTACTGGCTCTTCCTGAGCTTTTCGACTTGTTTTGTGGAAAGGAATTTTGTTTCCTCGCTTTCCTTGGGTTCGTAACCCTCGGATTCGGAGGCGTCATAGGAATGGGAGCCACAGGAATGCTGTTCTGAAATTGGTTCAATGACCTCGAGCTTGATAGGCATACCAAATATACATAATGCTGGTTTTAATAATTTAATTGGAATGTTAATGCAAAAACCCCGAAAATAAGCCCAAAATCGTTATGTATAGCGGGTTTTTGCGGAAAAATTTTTAAATAAGTTAGACTTTCCTATATTACAATTAATTTTTAATTAAAAAAAGAGGGTTGAACCGAATGTACAAATACACGATAGCAAGGCAGTTGGCAACGAAGAGAGTCATAACAAACAGGGGAGAAGAGGTTGGAAAGCTTGTTGACCTTTTGGTTAACGAAGTTACCGGCGAACTCGAGGTCCTTCTAGTAGAAGTTGATAGGGACAGCAAGCTCGCAAAGAAAATAGACGCAAAGGAACGCGTGATAGAGGTTCCTTACTCCGCTGTAACAGCAGTAAGCGACGTCTTCATTGTTGATGAAAGGGAACTCACGTAAAGCTACGGGAGTTCCACTTCAAACTTTTTCTTCTGCAAATCAATAGACTTCAGAATTTTTGCGGTTTTGTTGCCCTTCGAGGCCGCAGAATCTAATGTATACATAATATCTTTTTCTTTATAACCGGCCTTCATTGCTTTCAGGATTGCCGCGCGGAGCTCCTCCAATCCATTGTAATTCGCGTAAATCAATTCGGCTTTTTTCGTGTTCTCTTCAACGGCCTTTCCGAATTTTTCGCGCGCCAGTTTCTGCTGCTGCACGTGGAACTCGAGCTTTGAAACCTTTTGCTCCGACCGCTTTTCCTCTTTTTTTGTTTCCGCTTTTCCGGTTGAGGACGCGATTTTTTCATCCAGATAAAAGTCCAGGGATTTTATTGGAACAGGCTTTTCCTGCAAATGCTTCAGCGCAAAAGGATAGGCGAATTCCCTGTAAGCGACTGGCGCGAGCTTTTCCGCGGAAACGGAATAAAGCTCCTTTGCATTTGCACAGATTCTTTCCAGATCATTTTCCGCAATCCCGCTTGCCGGAGCGCCCTTTTCGATTTTAAGTTCGAAGAATATTTCCTCGGCAACGAGCGGCGAGATTCCGACTGCACTTATCAGCGCCCTTATCGAATCTTTTTTTGATTCGGAAAAAACTTTTTTGAGCTCACGCGCATCCAATTCAACTGGATTTGCCCCGCGCGGCTTCGGGAAAACGTACTGCAGGCCTTTCTTGGTTTCACGGTCCGCCCACTTCTCGTTCTTTAGGCACGAGAGTATTTTTCCTTTCGCATCAATGAGAACCATGTTTCCTTCTCCGACAAATTCGAGCACGAGCGAGTGCTCAATCAATTTTATTTCAACAACCCTGTCGAAGCCATGCTGTTCAATTGTTTTAATTTTCTTGTTGTAAAGTTCTTTTTTGAGCGCGTTCGCGAAATTGCTTTTGCCGTGGCGCGCGGGCAATGAAAAATTCGTGATGAAGAGTGCCTCTGGCGTGAGGATTAAATCCTTTGACCCTTGCTTCGTGTGCAATTTGATTTTCACGAGACCTGTCTGGATTTCGGAAACCTTGTTTACGAATGCGTTCTCGAGCAGCGGCTTCAATTCAAGCAGATGGTATGCCAAAGCAAGGTTATCGGGGTTCATGAAGGAATTGCGGAATAAATCCTTAAATACGTGACCGTGGATTGTGTTTGTATGCCAGCAGGAAAGCCGAGGAGACCGCCGGGACACGGACAGTACATTGATGTTGCCGGCAGGATGAAGACCCACAAAAAAGGAATCACGCGGGAAATGAAAGACAGAAAACGAAAAGCGGCCGAGTATCACAAAAACGCCCCTTCAAGGAGGGCGGCGAGGGCATTGGAAAGAAGCACGATGGGCTTTGAAGAATTCAAGACAAGGGGTGAATTTTTCCCGTTTTACATTTTTGGGCTAAAGCATGAGCCCAAGAAAAAAAAAGCCATGGTTGAAAAGCTCAAGAGAAGGGGGTTCGACCTTGAAGCTTTCCTGAAACAGGATAAAATGGCAAGGGCTGAACAAGAGCTGAGCGACTACTGGAAAATGCACGCCTACTTATCCGGTGTTCCTTTTCCATTGACAAAACAATTCATTTATGACGCGTATCTCCGAATAAAGAGAGTCACAAAAGGCAGGGCAATAAATTCGGAACTTGGCATACGGCCAAATACCAGGTAGGGCTTTTTACCGCTTTTGCCGCCCAATTTTAGCATGAAACCGCTCATTGTTTTAGGGGTCACGGGCAGCATCGCAACCATACGCGCGTTCGATTTGTGCCGGGAGTTAAGGCGAAAGGGCTTTGAGGTTCAAGTGGTTATGAGCGAAGCCGCACAGGGAATTGTCACGGAAGATGCAATGGAGTTCGCTTCCGGAAGGAAAGTGATTTCAAAATTAAGCGGAAAAATAGAGCACGTGAAATACTTCGGCAAAAAAGGCAGGGCTTCGCTGCTTCTCGTTGCGCCAGCAACCGCGAACACGATTTCCAAAATAGCAATGGGCATTGATGACACGCCTGTAACAACATTTGCAACGGTTGCAATCGGCTCGGGGAAGCCCGTTCTTTTGGCGCCGGCGATGCACGCGCCGATGTACGAGCACCCGATTGTAAGGGAAAACCTCGCAAAATTGGAGGAGCGCGGAGTGAAGGTCATCGCACCTCTTGAAAAGGAAGAGAAAGCCAAACTCCGGAACATTGGCGAAATTGTTTTTGAGGTTGAGAAGGCTCTGCACGCGAAAAAGCTTTCCGGAAAAAAGGTTCTGGTTGCTTCGGGCGCGTTCCAGAGCAAAATCGATGATGTGCGCGTAATCACTAACAACAGTTCCGGCAAAACGGGTTCCGCGCTTTCTCTCGAATGCGCGCTCAACGGAGCGGCAGTGAAGCAAATAGGCAACGGGGCGCATGAAGAGTTCATTCATTTCGAGGAAACGAAGGATGCCAATGAATTAGAAGAAAAGGTTCTCGCGGAGCTTAGGAATGGTTATGATTATTTTTTCTGCCCCGCGGCCTTGCCTGACTTTGACGTGAAGCAGAGCAGGGGAAAACTGGATTCCGAAAAAACCATTGAATTGAAGTTAGAGCCCCGCAAAAAGTTTTTGGACAAGGTTCACGAAAAATTCCCCTCGCTGAAAATAATCGCTTTCAAGGCTGAATATGGAAAAGGGAAAAAGGAACTGGAAAGCATTGCGCGAAAAATGCTTGCCGAAAAAAAGTTTTTTGCGGTTGTGGCGACCGACATCTCAAAAAATCCTGTTGGCGCGGATGAAAGCGAAATGTTCTTCTGCGGGAAAAAGGGATTCTGGGTTAAAGGGGCGAAGAAGGAGATTGCGGGGAAAATCGTTGAGAGTTTTACTTAACGCAAGACAGCTTTTCGCGCTGGCCCGGGCTTGGCATTTTCAACTACTCTTCCCCTTGCTTTAGCCATACGATGCATTACTTTTTTTACTGCGGCGTCCCTCGAACTTTCAAGGCTCTTTATGACGCGCTCTACAACGAGTCTGTCTTCGCGGGATTTCAGGAGTGAGGCTAAGAGCCCTTATTTGTTCGCGCATACTTGCCACCAGAAATTCACATTTTTTTGAGCGCGCAGTTAGCGCAGATTCCTTTCTGCTTTTCTATGTCGCTTTTGAGGGGAGAGCCGCATTCCCTGCACTTTTTTTCAAGCACCTTTCCCGCCTTGTCCGCGAGGCTTTTTGCCGTGCCAATGGTGTTTGCGCCCCGCTGTGCGGTGCTGGTTGCCCTTGAAGCGGTATTCACGATTTTTTCGAACGAATCAAGCAAACCCATGCAAGAAATGAAATGCGAACCCGAATAAATAGGTTTGCCCCCTCAGGCTCGGCTCGTGAAGGCAGCTTGGAAACCAAGGGTTCGTTTTGCAAACCCAAAAGCTTTAATAACAGGTTTTGCTTTGGTTTGGAGCATGGACCCCCGATACGCATTATTAGCTTTGCTCTTGCTGGCCATTCCATTGGCCACAGCCGAAACCTTTGAAGAGGAAACCGGTTTTGAAGGGCAGTTTGACATAGGCATTCCGGAGTCGAGTGCAGCTGACCCGGAGTATGTTTCGCAGCAGAGAATGATGGAGGAAATGACTTCGGTTTACAATTGGGTTGCGGACAACACCCGGGAATTCGTGGACGGGTGCAAAACCGACCGCGCATCACTAATAGAAAAAATTACCGGCGTCGTCCGGGAAGCTAGGGAAACCTCGACTGTTTGCGGGGAGTTCGAGGCGGAAGCGGCCGCCTGCAATCCGGAAACATTCTGTTCGCGCTTTGAACAGGGAATGCCCATACCCCCGAACATAAAGCCTGTTCTGAAGGAAGCGGGCTACAATCCCGAAACCCTGACTGTAAATGATTTTACGCCGGAACTAGCCCTCAAGGTTTGCAAGGCAATGGCGGGAAAACAATTAGAGCGCGAAAAGCAGAGGATAGAAACGCAGGAACAAAAATTGAGGGGCCAGATACCGAAATTCAGGCAGAACTGCGAAGAATTCAAGAAAAGGATGGGGGAAAACCAACAGGGGCCGATGCTGCCGGAATTCGATTTTCCTTCGGAGCAGCAAAGGCCGCAACAACAATATCCACAACAACCCCCACAGGATTACCAGAGGCCTGAAGGAGATTACACACAGCCACCCCCACAGGATTATCAGCAGCCACAATACCCTGAAGGCCAGCCGCAAGATTACACAACGCCTTCCGACCGGCCCGTGGAACAACCACCCGCTCCGGCACCAGCTCCAGCACCAGAGCCTGCACCTGAACCGGCTCCAGAAGCCTCCACTGCACCCAAAGGATTTTTGGACAACATGATTACCGGATTACTTTCGCTCCTGAGGCTCGAAGGCGAAAGCACCGAGACAACACAACAGGAAACAGTTGCGCCGCAGGAAAATTCCGCGGGTTTCCCGCAACCGAATTCCGGCACGAACAATTATGGAGGGCCAAGCGGGGGACAGGATTATGGTTATGGGCCGGGGCCAAGTGGTTCTGGGAACCGGGGTTATGGAATGCCTGGTTCCGATGGAGGGCAACAGTACGGAAACAATTATGGGCCACAGGGACCGGGAAATTATGGGCCTCCACAAGGCCAAGATAATTATGGACCACAGCAAGGATACGGAACTCGGGGGGATTATGGCTCGGGGCCACAGCAAGGCGGCAATTACGGGGGGCCACAACAAGGCTATAACCAGGGGCCACAAGGCCCCGGAGCGAGCCCTGAGGAATTATGCGAAATGACTGATGATGAATTGGTTGAAAACTTCATGGGCGGCATGGACCGGCTCGGTCAAATGGAAAACGAGATTGATGTGATGTGCGGGCGCGAGTCAACGCAGATGCTCAAAGGCATAAAGGAATTAAAATTGGGAATTGCGCAGTGCAAGGCAAGTGCGGCCATTGATTGTGTCGTGAAGCAGGAGAACGTGAAGAGCTGCGGGGAAATAAAGGATAACCCGAGCAGCATAGCGAAAACAATCACTAACTCGATGTGCAGGCGCTTCGGAGTGAGGGCTGATTCGAAAGAAGCGAAAGGCGGCTTGTACGATGTTGCAGAGAAATTCTATGAGGATGACCCGGCACTCGCAAACCAGTTGGGGGATACTGCGGACACTGTGAGAGAAGAAAAGAAAAAACTGAATTTCTTCAGTTACGTTTTCGGGGACTCGCAATATGGGAGCGCACTGGAGGAAAGGGCTGAAAGGCTCGGAGCCATAAAGGAGAAGCTCTCCGGCGAGGAAAACCCGGACCAGGAATCGATAAACCAGATTGACGAGGAAATAAAAAAACTGGGTGAGGAAGGCGGCCAGTTCAAGAACCTGCTTGACATTGGCAGGATAGGGAAAGCGTTCTCGGGCGAAGAGTGAAACTTCACCTTATTCCTGTGTCAATATCAATGTCCAGCGCGGTTGTTTTTCCGGATTCAATCCTGATTTTTTTGGAGTACTTTTGCAAACCCGTGCTCTGCTTCACCTCGTACTCGCCGATGCGCAAACGCAATGAATAATTTCCGTCAGCATCCGCAACAAACGCCCCGGCTTTGGAGCCGAGCGAATCATAGACCATGAAAGGGTAATTTTTGTAGGTTTCCTCGTTCGGAAGGCAGTTCGGGTCCGGGGGGTTCCTTTCAACGGGGCACAATGGGCCTATGGAAACATGGCCCTGCAAATAACCGGATTGGCCGGGGTTTTCTGGTTTATCGCCTAGGCAGCCGAAAAGGAAAACGCCGAGCAGAAGCAGTGCAAAAACTTTTCTCATGCACAATAACACGCGGCAAGTGAATTTATTTGTTGGCAAATGCTTCGCAAAAGCAAGCCTTTAATTTCCCCTAAGCGTTAATCATTCGTGGTTTTGTGCCAGAAGACATTAGGCAGCACCTTCTTTACCTCGTGAACAGGTACAGGGCCGCGCTGGGAACAGAAGCACTTTTTGCTTGGGGTGGGCTCACCGTTTCGTTAATCCAAACAAGTGTTTGACTGTATATAGCTAACAAGGTTTTGGTCAATTCTTATGTAATTTCCTGTTGATGGGCTGCATTCTATAAAACTAGATTCAGGTTTATTTGTAGAAGTGTTCACGAAAACCCTCAATCGTAAATATGGTGAAGTAAGCGTATTTTCACTCGCTTTTTTTTCTTTTATGAAATCGACTGCCAAGTTTTCTGTTCGTTCAACAGAAGTACTTGCATTAGAATATTTTTCCAAGAAGGCTTGTGCCTCATAAGTTGTTTTCGCAATTTGAGCATATTCAGAATCGCTTAATGGGCAATTTTTGGAATCATAACAACCAGTTTTCAAACAACCACTAAGAACCATTGCGGTTAGTAGAAAAAATCCTGCAAACAGCAAATAGGCTTGTTTTTCTTTAATCATTCAATATCAACTCGAAGGCTTTGGAAACAAGAAATTGTTTCGCTTTCCAAAATTCAATTTGTCTTTTATAATGAAAAAAATGCTTGAAATGAGGAAAGCATAGAATGCAAAAGCAATTAATTCAGCAAAGAAAAAGCCGAGTGTTTCCAGAATTGTTGGCTGTGTTGCTGAAACAACAATCTGCTCCCCTAAAGTGCTTGCAATCAATGGCAAGACAACAATATTGTACAAGTTTAATGCAATAAAAATGACTGCCCAAAAGGCAATGACTTTTTTTGAGAATTCTTTTCTGAATCGCTCAAAGAAATAAACCATAAAGCAAGAAACAACGAAAAAGTATAGCAGGTTAATCAAGAATGAAACTGCACTTTGAAGCAAAAAGGCCGACATTATTTGGATTGGTAGTGAAAGATAGATCCACAAACCCCAAAAAGGAAAACCTGCAATCGCATCATACAACAGTGGTTTTGGACTGCATTCTTTGCAGAATGCCCATGTTTGAACCATACCAAAATAAACTACTATGGAAAAAAAGATGAACAGGACAAGCTTTCGCTTGTCCAACCCAAAAAATTCTTTTACGCTCATTTTTGTTCCCTTAGCAGGTCATATGCCACACAAAGACTTCAGTTGGATACCAGCCCCTAAGGAATGCATACCAATTAAAGGTTGGATCGGGCTCCGGTCCTTCAGAGTGCCAGTTTCCTGCACCAGAACTTGGTCCTTGCACCTCGTAGCGGTAACCGTAAGGAAGTTGTCTTGTATAACTCAAGCCGCTATAAAATCCAGTATTGGCTTGGAAGTAGCCTTTTGGTTTGATTTCGTTTTCCAGAGAAGTTTTGCTGGAAAAATATTTGTTGTTAGTACTCCAACCAAGAACAGGATCTTTGTTTGTGCAACCCCACAAACAGGCAACTGAACCCTGGGTTTTACAGCTTGGATTTGGATCTGTCCAACTGCAACTGCTTGAACTCAAGCCCATGTCTCCATAGGTTGGAATAAAGAGTTTAAATACTCATGACTTTGGG
>AQRS01000006.1 GCA_000402355.1 Candidatus Iainarchaeum andersonii SCGC AAA011-E11 | reverse complement strand
TCTCCAAAATCGCGCACGAGCGCGATTGGGAAATTCTGGAGCTGGCTGTGATGCCAGACCACGTACACGTGATTCTCAGGACGCACAAGCCTGAGAACCCGAGCGACATTCTATTCAGATTGAAAGGTCGCTCGGCATTCGAGCTGTTCAAGAAGCATCCGAACATGAGGAAGCGCTACTGGAAAGGGCACTTCTGGAGCAGAGGAAGCTTCTGCCGAAACATCGGCGTGGACATTGAAGTAGAACGCAGATATGTGAGAGCGCAAGGCGACATTCATCAAACGACTCTGCAGAAGTGGGCCGCGTGAAGGGAAGCCCACGCCTTTAGGCGTGGGTAATTCACACTATCCAACACATTAATTAAGTATTTTGGATATGAATTCGGAAATACTAATCTATAAAGAATTTGTTCAAAAAGGTGTTGTAGATTAATGACAACGCAGGGTTAAATCATGTCTGAATGGGAAAAAGTCAAAACTAAGTTGAAAAAACTCAAAGCAATGGGGTTTGTTCAATCTAAACGATTTCATGATACGGGGATTGGTAAGACGCTTGAAGATTGGCTTGAAATAAAAGAGAATAATATAGCTGGGCCGGATAATACGGAATATGAACTTAAATCAGAAAGAAACCACTCAAGTAGTATGCTTACTATGTTTACAAAATCTCCTTTACCAAGGGGCTCAACTACTCTATTGAGAGAAGAATATGGCTATCCCTCAAAATTTAACAAAGACCCCGAACTACACGCTACGCTGGATAGCCGTAATTTTACTAATTTGCCGTCTGGAAAAAAACTAAGAATAGCTTGTTTGCCGGATAAAATAACTATTGTCAATCATCTTGATGAAACTCTTTGTGGTTGGAAAAAAGAAGATTTACAAAAAGCGTTTGAAACAAAGTTCTCTAAAGCAATGTTGTTGGTTAAAGCAGATTCAAGAATGAATGCTCAAGGCAAGGAAGAATTTTGGTATAAAGATGCAATTGCAATGAAAAACTTTGGTTTTGGTGGTTTTATCAATGCGTTAAAGAGTGGAATTGTTAAAATAGATTTACGCTTGGGGCATTATGATAGTGGAAAATTACTTGGGAAAAGACACGACCACGGAACTGCATTTAGAGTAAAACCAGATAAACTGGATTTATGTTTTGGCGAAAGAAAACAATTACTTTAAATCAGACTTCAAGTAATTTCCACTGTTCTTTATATTTGGAGTTATCTCTCAAGGTATGATAAGAAACACATTTTATTTCTGGTTTCCCTGCCCAAGAACTCCAAATAGTTTTTATTTCTGTTGCTGGCACAATAAAACAAACAGGAAACTGCCCAATGTTTTCTATTTTATTTCTATAATTTACAAAAATAAAAAAATGGTTTAGTTTTTCTTTTTTCAAGTTTATGGGGTAATTTGTCATATTTTTTAAGCCTTTAACATCAACTGAAATTAAATTTCCTTTTTTGTTTTCAAAAAGTAAATCTACTTCTTTAGTATGCCCTAAAGTGATTGTTACATCATATCCCTGCCTAAATAACTGTGAAGCTACAAAGAATTCCGAAGCTAAATTTGTATTAATTCTATTTCTATTTTGCCTCATCAAATCATTCACCCATTTCTTTATCTGTGATTGCTTCAAGCACTGGACAATTTCTGCATTTTTCGTTGTCACGCGAAGGTTTTTCTGGGCAATCGGGGTATGTTCCTTTGCAATTTGGGAAACCTTTCTTTATGGCCATCTCGATAGTTTTTTCCTCGTCTGATTTTATAGTGTTCCATATTTTTCTTTTTGATCTTTCGCTTTCATAGTAACTCATTAGCTCACCTTTGAAGGATGATTAAATGTTCTTCATTCATTGTTGTTACTTTTTCGCCGGCTACATTTGTTGGGCTATTTTCTTTTGGCATTCTTTTTGATGGGATGTTTCTTATAATTGTTTCTGTATGTTTAAACCCGAAATTCTCAAAAATCTCTGCCATTATTTCGGCGCTTGGAATATTGATTTTTTCTACGGTTCTATTTCCAACCACGAAACACATTGTGGAGTTATCCTTCATAACTCTATTGATTTCTTTGGCTGCTAGATAGAAATCTTCAAAGAAACCTAAAACTTCTTTTGCTCTTTTTGGGTTAGTTTTCGAGATCCTTGAAATAGATTCTTTTAAAAGGTTTGAATTAATTTCTGTTTCGAGTGTGTTGGTTGGCTTGCCTCCAAGCATCATTGAATCCATTTGTCTAGCTAGTTCATCACCCATATCAAGCCATTGAAGACTCAACCTACTGAATTGGCCGTAAGCTACAGTAGTTTTGCTATCGCCGTATGGGGGCGAGGTCACTATTAGATCAACATATTGCTCTGGGACTTTACTTAGCTTTGTCAAATCTTGATTAATTATATTAACTTCTGCAAATTTATTTTCTTTATGGATGAAATATAATTCTTTCATTGATTCAATGTTCCTATTGGTTACGTCCGCAAAAACTTTGTATGGATTCGGAGAATAAGTTGCTAATTTTTCTTGTGGGATTCTATAAAGTTTAAATTCACCTTGTCTAGTGTTGCTGCATTTTCTAACTGTTTCACTAAAGCAAACCTTGAAAAAATCCTTTACTTCTTTGCTTTCTATTTTATTAATTAAGTTTTTCAATACTACTAAACGCTTGCTTACTTCTGGTTTAAACCAGTAATCAATGTTTTTGAAATTAGGTATTTTTACGTTTTTTTCATCTTGGTCGCGAGTATTACTTATTATTTCTTCAAACTTGTCTACTAGAATTGTTGGATTTATCGGGTTTGTTTTTACTTTGCTTATTAATATTGCAAGAGGATTAATATCAGTTCCAATAGATTTGATATTTGCTAATTCAAATTCTAATAAAACACTGCCTGAACCGCAAAATGGATCCATAGCAATGTTTGCATTTTCTCCATATTGTTGAATTAGTCGCCTAGCCACTTGGGGGATCATCATTGCTGGATAAGGGTGAATTCCGTGGGTTAGATACTTCGTGTCTGCCTTATTGTAATCCCAATTTGTTTCCTTCTTTATTTCACTCATGATTTGTTGTTTATGCATAGTTAAATAGCGTGAAAACCCGTTTATATTGGTTTTCTCTGTTTCGGCGAACAATTCAAGTGTTTTCTGCATTTTTACCCCTCCAATGCTTTATTTCTGCTCGCCAAACAGATTATTCCGTCTTTATTTAAATGGGTTTTGAGGGTAGGTTGCCGGTGCGAATGAATAATGGTCTGCCGAATATGCTTGATGCTAGAAAGATTTTAAGCAATAAACGTAAAAAATGGTTATCCCTTCAGTATTCTCATGACTTTTACGACAAAAATTGCAAGCTATGCAAACCACTTTGAAATAGATCAAGGATTAATTGGGTTATTACAAAAACGAATGACAGACCCTGATAAAGTTGTAATGGCTCCAAAAGACTATTTTACAGTTACTCAATTAGTAAATCCTGCGCAGACTTTTTGGGATAGAACAACGGGTGGGGTTCAGAAATCACCCGAATTAAGGAGGAAACTGGCAAAAGGAAACCGACTGCAAGACGTTGCATCAATTTGGTTTCAAAAACTGCCTGATTTTCTTGTTGAAGGAAGTAAATTAGATGGGGCCTTAGTAGGTTTAAGGGGGGTAAGAGGCGAACTTGACTATAAAATAGGCGAATCTATAATTGAATTGAAAACGAAGGACAAACTTCCCTTAACCACTGAAGAAATTTTGATGGATTTCCCTCATGACTTGGAACAACTACTAATATATTCGGCACTTGACCCTTTAAACCCCGATATAAATTATTTGGTATTTATGACAAATAAAATGCCCTATAAATTTGCTACGTTTAAAGTTATTATAAAAGATTTAAATCAAATTAAGAATATGATTCAAGAGAGAATAAAAATTCTTAAACTGGCAATTGAAGAAAAAAATCCGCACCTATTGGGTAGATGCAGATATTTCGGGCAAACATGTCAATACGAAAAAGAAACATGTACTTGTAACCAAATGTCGCCACTAGATACTTCGATGTTTTCTAAAGCAATTGAACTTAAGTTTGATAAAGAATTCAATGAAAAACTTGAGGCGGCGAAAGCTAAGTCAAACCAAAAAGAAATAGACTGGTTTTCAAAATGGGAAGTGTTAAATCCGAGGCTTCATTACATGGATCGTATACTGGGAGAAACACTCGAATACGATGCCCCAGACTATGATAAAGATGCTTATGCGGCCTGTCTTTGGTCTGCAATAAAAAAATTGAACATGGATCTGAACCTAATAGAAAGAAAACAGATTTATACTGAAAAAAAAGAACATCGGATTAAGGTTGGATTTCATTGGTTAAAAGTTCCACACTCAGGAAAAAATGAATACCAGACCTTGCCATTTATCTATAAAGTAAGTTCTGCAAGTACGATTTCCTTTGCCAATTCACCGAATGATTACCACTTAGCGCAATTGGGTGTAATGTGTGCTGCTTATGGGGTGTCGCGGGGGCTAATAATTGCGGTTCACCCGAAATTGAACAAACTTGTAAGGGTATTTCAAGTAGATTATAAAAATTTAAAAGAAATGCAAAAACTTATTGGGGGAAGATTAGATGGTTGTGAACAAGCAGAAAAAGTACAAATCCCGCTTCAATTGGATTCATGTCCTGAATTCATTAATAAAAATAAAAATTGTCCTATGACAAGAACTTGCCATTCTGAAAAAGGAAAAGGGTGCATACAAGGATTATACTATCCTCCAAAATCAATCTCTTAAGAATTAAATATGTTATTCTCTTAATTCTTCAAATACTCAAACGCATTCCTAAAAATTTTCAACCCTTCCCCTTCATCAGCTACTTTTCCGCTCGCCGAGTTCGGCGCATTGATTCCAAATAAATTGCGTTCGGGATGCGGCATTAAGCCCAGCACGCGCCCGGTCTCATCGGAAATCCCCGCGATGTCATCGGTTGAGCCGTTCGGGGTCTTCTCATATTTGAACACAATCTGCTTATTCGCATATAGCTTCTCTAAAATTTCTTTGTCTTTTACTATGAAGCGCCCTTCTCCGTGCGCAATGGGCACATTGAGTTCGCTAATGCCTTTCACAAAGGGGCTTTTTGTATCCTGGGTTCTGAGTTTTACCCATCTGTCCTGAAAGCCTGAAGGATTGTTGAATGTGAGCGAAGTGAGTTGTTCCTTGTAATTTCCCGCAAAGCCGGGTAAAATGCCTGCTTTTACTAGTACCTGAAAGCCGTTGCAGATTCCCATCAAAAGGTTTTGGCGTGAAATGAATTCAGGAACATCATCATTGAGCTTGTATATGAGTTTGTTGGCAAATACTTTTCCCGAGCCCAAATAATCCCCTGCGCTAAAGCCGCCCGGAACAACAAAAAAGCGGTAATCCGAGAGTTTTTTGGAGCCTGAAATGAGTTCATTCACGTGAACATCATGCGCCTCAAAGCCAGCTAATTTGAGTGCGTGCATTGCTTCGGCGTCGCAGTTGGTTCCTGCTGCCCGTAAAACGATTGCTTTGATTGCCATGTGAATCCAATAATATTATGTATCTGCAATCCTTTAATAGAATTCTGCGCCCAAGCCTAATAGTCAGAAAGCAACCTGTCGGCCTCAGTGCTGGCGAATTTCAATTCTTCTTCTATTTTTTGGCCGAGTTTTGCGGTTTTCTTATAGCCTTCTTCCAATAACTTGCTGTTTATGCCTTTCCTTTTTGGTTTCATTGCGCTCATTTTTTCACGAACTCCACATTAGCCATGTCCCTGAATTCCTCGTCTCCCGTAAGGAACCTCATTTTCCTGCTTTTTGCCACTGTGTAACCTATCGCGTCCGGTATCGAGATTTTTTTTCTTGAGATTTTCAGCGTCATCGCCTCTTTGACGTCGCCAATGCTTATTTCGGCGGTGTTGCCTGCGAACCTTTCGGTTATTTCATCCGCTGTTTTCCCATTGAATTGTTTTTTGAGGCCATAATTGAGTTCCGCCAGATTCAGGATTGTGGTCATGCCCCCGGCCTGCGCGTATTTGTCGAACTTTTTGTTCCCGTAAACGATTTCGAACAGGGCATAAGTGTCGAAAAAGAAGGATTCACTCATCCCATCCTTCCCTGCGTATTTCCCTGAGCAACTGTTTCGTGGGCTTTTTCATCCTGAGGGCCCCGAACGATTCCCTGAACGGGTTTCCCGGCTTTGAAATCACGAGCTTCACTTTGCTGCCCTCCTTCAGGCCTTCCTTTCTTGTCGCATCCTGAGGTATCACCACTCCTAATGAACGGCCCCATTTCCTCACCTGCGCCAGAACCTCTACCATTAAACAATCACCTTGATTATATTGGTATAACCAAGTTTAAATATGTTTCTGCATCCAAGCTGGTTCCCGCCGCCCTCACTACAATCGCTTTTATCGCCATCTCATCTTCCTCCATTTGGCCATTTTCTTCTTTCCGCCTTGTTCGGAATCGCTTTTTTGAGGCTTTTCGTGAGTTCAAACCTGTAGAATGTTCTTGCTGGTTCGTCGCTCGGCGTTAATTTGTTAAATGGGCTCTGGAGTAACCGCATGGTGTCTGTCCTTATGGCTGCCCTTCTTTCTTGTCCGACCCTTATCGGTTTTAATTCTCTGTATGAAAAGCCTGCTTTCTTCGCATTAAATCCTAGGGATTCTCCCGTTTCTCGGGTTTCAGTCGTTAAAAAGATTTTTCCATTAGGCAGTAAGAGTTTGTTCAGGCCTAACATGAATTGCTCGTCGAAAAAATATTTTCCTATGCCATACTCTGGCATATCTATGTTGATGTGCCTTGCTTTAACTCCTCTCTCTAGCAGTTTTTTGACTGTGGGTTTAATTCCTTCGGGAATAAGGGTAATGCCTTGGTCGCGCATTTGCTGGAGCTTCCATTCCTGTTTCCTGGCGTGAATGTTATCCCTGAATCTTGCCGCTTCACTAATGGAGCCGTATTTAGGGTCCACTGCTGCATATTTTCTGGCTTTGAACTTATCTGCTTGGTCTGGTAACCTGCCGCCAATGCCTTCGCCAACGCTTATCGTCTGGAAAACGTTTTTTGGAGTTCCGCCCCTGAAAGGGCCCCTTCCCCTTCTTTTCAATCCGGCCACAATCATCACCACGCCAAAGTCCTCTTCCATGCTCTTTTCAAATCCTCGAGGTTTTCTTCCAAAAGCTTTTTGCCCAAAATGCCGTTGATTGTAAGGCTCTTCCCCGCAGTAACATGGCCAATCTCGGCAAAGGAAACGCCCTGCATCGCTTTTTCGAATTCCTTTTTCTTCCTTGAATCAACTTCAACTATAAAGCGCGAGTTTGATTCTGAGAAAAGTGCAATATCATTTCTCCCGATTTGCTCTCCAAACGAAATTGTTTTCAAAAATATTTCAGCCCCTTTCCCGCCAGCAAAGCACATCTCGGCAATTGCGACTCCCAAGCCGCCTTCGCTCAAATCGTGGCACGAAAGAACTGTTTTCTCGCCCTGCTTTTGGGAAGTGAGGAGTTTGCTTAGCGCAGAGAATGTTTTGCGCGCCGTCGCAAAATTAACCTTCGGGGCCTTTCCTTGAATAGATTTGGAGATTTTTGCGTAGTGTGAGCCTCCGAGTTCGGGGAATGTTTCGCCTATAATGTAAATAGAGTTCCCTTCTTTTTTGAGGTTCATTGAAACCTTTTTTCGCGAATCGGGAATAACACTTAAAGCGGAAATGAGCAAAGTGCCGGGAATCTCTATTTCCTTCCCTGAAAGCAAATAATGATTATACAAGCTGTCTTTTCCGGAAATGAAGGGAACACCGAAGCCTTTTGCGGAGTCATAGCAGCCCTTGCACGCGCGCACCAATTCCCCGAGAACCTTTTTGTTCTCGGGGTTTCCCCAAGAAAAATTATCCAAAAGCGAAATGGTTTCAAAGTCCGCGCCCACAGCGATGGAATTCCTAATTGCTTCATCGATTGCGGAACACGCCATCCAGTAAGGGTCGATGTCAGAGTAAAGCGGATTGATGCCGTTAGCAATCACTACACCTTTCCAATCAGAGAGAATCGGGCGCACGATTGCTGCATCCATTGGCCCGTCTGCATTCGGGCCATCAAAGGGCTTTCCCACGGTTCCGCCCATTACTTCGTGGTCATAGTGCCTAACAGTGGTTTCTTTGGAGGCGATGTTAGGCATTGCGAGCAATTGCTTGAGTGTTTGCCCATAATCTTTGAGTTCAGGAATTGAAAGTGATTGCTCTTCATGCGCTGAACTCCATTCTGCGCTCATGATTTTGCAGGGAACCCCATTGTGCAAAAACTCCATTTTGAGTTCGCCAACCAATTTGTTGTTGTAAAACAATTCAAGTTTTTTTGTGCTGGTGAATTCGCCGATTGCGGTTGCTTCTGTTCCTTCTATTTCGCAAATTTCAAGGAATTTGTCAAAGTTCTTTTTCGGCATCGCGAGAATCATGCGCTCCTGCGCTTCCGAGAGCCATATTTCCCATGGCTCGAGGCCCTTGTACTTGAGCGGAGCTTTTTCCAAAAAGACTTTCGCGCCAATCTCGGAGCCCATTTCTCCTACTGCTGAGGAAAATCCTCCCGCGCCGCAATCGGTAATCGAATTATAAAGTTTCAAATCGCGCGCTTTCAAAATCGCGTCCATCATTTTCTTTTCCTCAATAGCGTTTCCAATCTGCACAGCGCTGCTCGAGGTTGAAGCGTCAAGGCCTGTCGAGGAGAAGGTCGCGCCGTGGATTCCGTCGCGCCCTGTGCGGCCGCCAACAACCACAATCAAATCTCCGGACTTTGCTTTCTTGGTTTCCATTCCCTTCGGAATCAAACCAACCGTGCCGCAATAAACAAGCGGATTTCCCAAGTATCGTTCGTCAAAGAGAATCGCGCCATTTACTGTGGGGATGCCCATTCTGTTTCCGTAATCCTGTACGCCTTGCCTAACTCCTTTGAAAATTCTTTTTGGGTGAAGGATTCCCTTCGGAACTTTCTCTGCTGGAAATTCAGGCGGTGCGAAGCAGAATACATCCGTGTTTGCGAATGGCTTTGCTCCAAGGCCAGCTCCCAAAACGTCGCGGATTACTCCTCCGAGGCCGGTGTTCGCGCCGCCGTAAGGGTCCAAAGCGCTGGGATGGTTGTGTGTTTCTGCTTTCATTGCAATGTTGTATTCATTATTGAATTTCACGATGCCGGCGTTGTCCGAAAATACTGAAACCAGCCAGTCTTTTTTGTTTTCTTCCGTGGCTTTGCGGATGAAGGTTTTG
>AQRS01000005.1 GCA_000402355.1 Candidatus Iainarchaeum andersonii SCGC AAA011-E11 | reverse complement strand
GCCCACCCCTTTAGGGGTGGGTAATTCACAAGATATTTTCCTGAATTTTGGGGGCGAGATTAAAAATCTCCGAAAACATAGTGTGGTAAGGGGTTAGAGAACTGGGTAGGCTTTTCTTCACTGAGGGCCATCTCGGTTGCGCTGCCCCCTCCAATTCATTAAACTGGTTGGTTGAGCGTTGGGTGTACGAAGGAATTTAAGGCGTGAAAAAAATGTTGTTGGTGGAGACAGCAAGCATGGATGTTACAATAAAATTGCCTACTTTAAACCAGAAGGACAAAACCGTTGCCGAAATGGTCGTAGTAATGCTCATAGAAGAATGGCCCCTCTCGCCAAAAGGAATCTACAATAGGGTCATCAGAACGGCAGACAAGCCAGTTTCCTTCCAGGCAGTACACAAAGCCATCAAAAAACTGCACTCCGAAGACATCCTCACAAGAAAAGAAAGATACTACAAACTCAACCCCGAATGGCTAAAACAAATAACTTCGTTTGGAAACAAGGTAGCGGAAGATTACGAGAAAAACGAGGTAAACCTAAAAAGCCTGCCATAACTCAACTTGCCGGTTGAGTAGAGTCAACCGCACGTATATAAATCGTCAAAAATGCTTTATATTAACACTGTTTAAAACTCGCTTTCGAGTAATTTGGACAGTGGAGGGTATGAACGTGAAAAATGCAAAAAACAGTGAAAACATCAAGAAAAAAAATCTTGACAAAATGCTTTACAAGCACGGCATGGGCAAAGGAAAATTATTAATTCTCCCGATTGACCAGGGTCTCGAGCACGGGCCAATGGACTTCTTCGCAAACCCTGAAGCGAAAAACCCGGAGTTTCAATTGAAGCTGGCTATTGAAGGAGGATACTCCGCACTAGCCTGCCACATCGGAATTGCCGAAAAATACTGGGCGGAACAAAAAGACAAAATCCCCTTGATTCTGAAAGTGAATGGGAAAACAGCAATACCAAACGATGACGAAGCATTCTCACCCTTAACTTCAACTGTTGAGGATGCGGCGAGAATCGGGGCAACTGCAGTAGGCTATACATTGTACGTTGGTTCTCCTGCACAAGACAAGGATTTGGCACAGCTCTGCCAAGTGAGAAAAGAATGTGTCGAACACGGCCTGCCATTGGTTGTTTGGAGTTATCCGAGAGGAAAGGCAGTGCAGGAAAAGGGAGATAGGGATTCACTCTACTCCGTTGACTATGCTGCGAGAGTTGCGATGGAAATTGGGGCAGACATAATCAAGCTCAACATTTCGAAAAAACTTTCAGGAGATAAGCTCGAAAAATACAAGGCGTTTTTGGAGAAAAAGGAAGAAACCAAACCCTACCTCGAACTGGAAAATGCTTCTGATGAAGAAAGAATGAGAATTGTAGTGGGGTCAGCCGGAAAGTGTTATGTGATTGTCAGTGGAGGCGGAAAAGTAAGCGATACGGATTTGGTTGAAAGAACCGAGTTCTGTCTCAAGGCAGGAGTAACAGGCATAGTCTACGGCAGGAATATGTGGCAGCGTCCATACAAGGAAGCCCTAGAAATGACCCGCAAGGTGAAGGAAATGATGCTGAAGTACACATGACCAATACTTCAAACAAAGGAGGAAAACAAAATGGAAATAAAAATGTATGAACTTGGAATAAAAACATCACAAAGAACAGAATTCATTGACATAACAAGCAAGGTTCAGGAAAAGGTAGCGGAAAGTGGAATACAAAACGGAATCGTTGTCATCTATTCCCCGCATGCTACTGCGTGCATAAAAATCACGGAGAAGGAAGAAGGAATAATGAAAGACTACCCTGTCTTCTTTGACAAACTCGCGCCGTTAGGGGCAGGCTACAAGCATGATAAGACAGCGCCAGACAAGAAACCTAACACGCCTTCACACCTGCTCGCAACTCTCCTGAACCAATCAGAAACCATGATAATAAACAAGGGAAAACTGGTTTACGGAACATGGAACACCCTCTTTCTCATAGAGTTGGATGGTGGCAGAGACAGGAAAGTGTTCGTGCAGGCAATGGGAAACAAATGAACGAAAAATTATTGGCAAAGCTGGAGAAGAAACAACCAGTCAATCAAACAGAGCTAATCAAGCTGCTCAGGGCGAAAGGCGGGGAACAGGAAAAACTTTTTGATTTGGCCAGACGTAAAACTGAGGAACGGTTCGGGAAAAAGGTTTTTGTGAGGCTTTGCATAGAGGCATCCAACATCTGCAAAAACACGTGCCTCTTTTGCGGAATAACCAGAACCAACAAAGCCCTGCCCAGGTACAAGCTGAGCGTGGAGCAAATCAAAAAAATAATCGACGAAAGCTACGGAGATAAAACGGATCTCATACAGCTTTCTTCTGGAGAAAGCCACGCATACAGCATTGAAGAAATTTGTGCGGTGATCGGGCATGCAAAAAAATACTGCAATGACATCACAATAGGAATGGGGCACAGGAAAACATTTGAATATGAAAGAATGCTTGAGGCCGGGGCTACGAACCAACTCCTGAAATTCGAGACATCCAACACAGAACAATTTCACATAATAAGGCCTGAAGCCACACTGAACGAGAGACTTTTCCACATCCACAAATTAAAGAAAATGGGTTTTAGGATCGGCTCAGGAAACATTGTCGGCCTGCCAAACCAAACAATCCAAGACATAGCAAACGACCTGCTTTTGATGAAAAAGCTCAAATTATACCAAATAGAATCTTCAGTGTTTTGTCCAACCAAAGGAAGCGTTTATGAAAACGAAAAAATGGGTGATATTGATTTGACGCTGAATTGCATAGCCCTCTCAAGGCTGATCACAGAAACCCCTTTAATACTCGCATCCTCGTCACTGAAGGACAGGGTCAAAGAAGCGTTCCAAGCAGGAGCCAACTATATTTCTGTGCACGGAGCGCCAGATGAGGTGTTCAAATATTACTCTATTTATGGCGGGGAAACAAGAAAAAAATTCGACGACAAATTAATAAATGACGTTAAAACGTGATTGCCAAAAAGTAGGCTGTTTTCCTGTAGCAAAAAACTCAACTAACTGGTTGATTGGAATTCAACCGCAGGTATATTAATCGTCAAATGCAGTATTATTTAACAAAAAGTGGGGGAAACAAATTTGAAACGAGTACTATTCATAGCTGTAATTCTGCTCTTATTCACAAGCTCGGCTTTTGCTTGGACGAACATGCAGGAATACACTGAAACCATTAATGACCCTCAGAAAAATATGGCGGTTAACGAGTATGTTTATCGTATTTCGGCTTTCATCAAACAAAAGTGTCCGCCGGAATACTGCAAACACGTTCTCATAGTCGGGGACGATTTTGTAATCCCAATGGAAAGAAAAATCATTGAAACCGAAAACGGGCCGCAACTAATTTACTCTGATGGAATCTACAACGTGACCACCAACAGGGGCGTAGGAGAACTACAAGACATCTTGGAGGGCGAAACTAAAATAGCCCTCGTTGTTCCCTCAACAATGGATGCACGTTTCAGGCAAGCCATAGACAACATGAAAAACAACATGGCCACACAATACGGCCTTGACCCCTCCGTTTTTGAAGAACACACAGACACCCAGGTAAATTGCTCCGTCAACAAAGACCATGTGCTCTGGAACAAAAGCGTTCTACTCGTTGGAGAAAATAATGCTTTACTTAACTGTAGCCAATTCTGGAAAGACACTCCACAAGTTTTCGACACATTTCCAAGTCCCTGGGGCTATCAGGCTAACCCGAAAAAGCAAGTTATTCTCATCAAAACCAACAAACCTGAGTTGGTAGAGGATGCAGCTTTCATACTGACTTATGATAATGTGAACAAAAATTTTAGGGGCAGTATTCTTGACACTGATGGCGATGGTTGGACAGATGAAGAAGAATTATTTGCTCACACGGATCCGCAAAACAAGTTTGACAACATCTGCACTAAACTGCCCGGAATAAAGACGTTTACTGAAGGCTTAGATGATCTTGATTATTGGGCGGACATGTCAAACAGGTTACTTAACGGGCAATTCAAAGCTGGAATGTTTGGAACACAAAGCATTTTGATTGGTGGAGCTTCAGAGTTTGGAAAACTGTACGGCATGTACGCAGGCATAGCTGCGGGGGCAAGAGACGACTACAAATTCGTGACAGCAGACTTTTGGAGCCTCGCTGGAACAATTGTTATCGCATCCCTCAACACTGACAACCAAGCCGCTACAATGGCATTCTTGGATGGCGTTTTCACGGACACTTTGGCAACCCAATGTGCTGCAGCAAGGCACGGGGTAAACGTCGGGGACAATGCAACTCAATTCTATTTCAGTGACGTTTTGCCAAGCATTTACAAGGAAGCCGACAACACCAGCCCAATACTCCCCGTGATCCTTGACGAAGCAGACAGAAACGCATTCAACAATTCATTCGTGGCAGGGTATCACGTTGGCTATATCGGCGAGCAAGTAGCAATAGGAAAAGGCGTTGATGAAGCACTGAAATCGCTCAAACTTGGAAGGCTATTGAAAGTAGCCAAGCTCCCGGAGGACTTGGCACTGGAATTAATTGGAAAATTCAAGACACTGGAATGGACAAATGCAGCAAAGAAAGGCCTCACAGCAATTATAGGAAGAACGGGAGATGATGCAATAGCCAAACTTGCACTGGAAGAATATGACTCTGTTGCAGCTAAAACAATGCTGGAAAGCGCAGGAGCAAACACAAAAAGCGTTCTTCAAAAAGGGGTAAATGATGTACCAGATGTTATGACAAATGTCAGAGTTTCTAATGGGACAAGGTTTACTCAGATAGGAAGTTCACAGAAGGTTTTCCTTGCTGACAAATCGTATTATCAAGAAATTTTAGATGCAGGAATAACTGGCAGCCAGATTAAGAAAAGTTACGTTGAAAAAATAGAGGCTTTATTGGGGCTACGAAAAGGTACTTTAAGTCAAGCAGATGAAATAGCAGTTATAGATGTCCCCAATGTAAAAGCCAGACAAGGATTTAGAAAACCTCTTTTGGAAGACGCTGGAACAAACCCGTTTTTTATGGAAGGTGGAGCTACACTTGGCGGTGTCCCTGAACGAGTTATAAATGGCCCAATAACAGTGACCCCGGATATGCCAAAATACTTAACGGTGGTGCCAGATTAAAATGACAGACTCAGGTGAATATGGATTTTATAAAGAATTATTCTCACAAACAGGTTTGACCTACAAGAAAGCAATTAGCGAAATCAAAAAATTTTGGGATAACCTACATGAAAATTGGAAAAAACACGGGCTAGAATATTCCACACTTGAAGAAAGAGATTTCCCTATCCGAATGGAAACTGTATTTACCCTAGCAAGATTTAAACACTTTGAGTGGGCTTGGAGATATTTAATGGAAACAGAGAAAAAATATCTTGCTGAAGAGTTCGACTCGATAAAAGCCTCTTTGTATTACCAAGAAAAAAAATATGGTAATGCTCTTGAGCATTATGAAAAGCTACTTGAAAAGAGGCCAGGCGATAAAAACATTATCCTTTCAATTGAAGACATGAAGAAAAGAATAAAAGAAACCAAGTGAACGATTTGAAAACTGGAAAATTTTTCATAGTTGCAATCACCATCTTGCTATTTTCAGTGGCGGGTCACACTGCTCCGCAGGAAGATCGTCCGATGCAGAAAATGATTTTTTTGCCTGATTGTGATACGCTTGATGATTTGGAGGCGTTTGTGGATAATGATTTTGTGATTCCTCCGGGTTCGAGTTGTAAGGAGCCTGTTGTGATTGAGATTTATCCTGAAACGAAGAAACCGCCGACGAGTTTTGCGCAGAGGCGTGCTTTGGGTTTGAGGAATTCTTTTGAGTCAAGGCCCTGGCAGTTCGGGGGGATAATTGCAAAGAAAATGGTACGTGTTTAGCTCCGTAGGGCGTTGAGGAGCTCGTTTTTGGGGTTGAGGCCGCGCTGTTTCCATGTGGCAAAAAGGCTCATAATGGTTTCGTGATTGGTGGTGCCTTTTTGGTTGCGCAAGCAACCAAAAATCTTGCGTTGCACCACCGTCTCGCGCAACGCTCGCTCTGCCCTGTTATTGGTTGGCTCTATTTCTGGATGCAAGAGGAAAGTGAACCAGTGCTTGCAACCGTTCCTGATTTTGGCAACCGGTTTTTGTAAACGTTCCATTTTGGCACAGTCATGCAACAAGCGTTCAAGCCGGAGCACGGCATTTCTCCAAAAATAATAGCGCTGGGTTTTGGATAGTTTTTGACGGTAACGTTTCACCAAACGATGGTATAACGCTTGCAGTTTTTTGTGAAAAGGAATCGCTGTTGGAAACTGGTTGGCAACGAACTCTGCTTCTCTTAGCAAGTGTGCCCAGCATCGTTGCAGGCGGTTGGTGTAGTTTGGGTATGCTTTGTGTCCGTCGCAGATGATGATGCCAGCATAGTTTTTTCCCAGTATTTCTTGTAGAACGTTTTTTCCTCTGCTTGGTCGGATAACAACCAACGTAGTTGTATCCGTGGTGAAAATCCAAACCCAAAACCTTTTTCCCGCTACGCGCAGGCCGGTTTCATCCACAAAGACGAAACGGCTGTTTCGGATAAAGCCAACCAGTTTGAGGTATTGGGGGGAAAGTTTTTTTGCGGTTCGATTGTTCAACTCCAAAACGGTTGCTGGTGTTACTTCTAACTGGTGGTCTCGCTTCAATGCTTCGGTTATTTTTTGGTATGGTAACCGGCCATCGTATTTGAGTAACGCAACATGGGCTTGTGCATTGAAACCAAAGCGGCCAGTATTGGGACAATCTGGATGAGTGGTTATGATTTCAAGCCCGCAACAAGGGCAAGTCTGGCGAGGAAGGTTGTATTGGATAGCCAAAACCGGTTGTGGTTCTGGAATCTCTTCGATAATCCTCTTTTCAAAACCGGTTGGCTTTTCCAGTTTTGTATTGCAGGATGGACAACGTTTCAACGGAGCAACGTTCACTATTTTGTCTGGTTTTGGTTCTGGCCTGGTGGTTCCTTCATGCCCGACAGGAGCACCGAGTTTGCCAGAGCCATGCACTGGCGGTTTTCGCCAGCCTTTACGCAAACTCGGCGGAGTATGCGCATTCTCATACGCCAACAAACGCTTTTTGAGTTCCTCAACTTCATCACGGAGTTGCATAACCAAGCGGACCAAATCCCGCTTGGAAAAAACCAACAGTTTTTCATCCAAAACCATGCCAAAAAATCGTAAACCTGCCAGAAAAAGCTATTGTTTTCGAAAAACAAACCCCTTTAAAAGGAATCAAGCTAAACACATACATAGATTAAGAGCTATAAACCCAAATAGTAGCATAGAGTTTGTTTTTATAGAATCCGATTCAAGGCTTTATGGCACCGCCGAAAGACTGTTCAGTGAACGTTTGCAATCAAGAGGGGTAACTTTGTATGAGGTGAGAAGGTGAAGGATTCAATTAAATTCCATTTTGTTATAGAAAAACATAATTACTCATATGAATTCGGAAAAAATATAGTTGATTATGTTAAATCAATGGGATATATATTATGGCCTGAAGGATGTTTTCCAGAAAAGCCATTGGAAGAATTACTTAACTATGTTTCAAAACCAATTATGAGTTATGAATTAGAAACAACAAACAAGAGTACAATGGCGTTTTCTAAAGGGAACAAAAAGGTTTTTTTAAAGCTAGATTCAACAGACGGGTATTACAGCCATTCGATGTACAATTTTTCGAAATTTAGCTTAAGTGGGTATTCAAATTCTAGCTCAAAAAAAGATGAAGAAAGTCTCTACAACGAATTAATTAAAATTAGTAAATACCTGTGGACTTATTCTTCAGCACATGCGTATTATGCAGTAGCAGACAGGTCTAAACTTATTTGGGATATAGAAGGCGGAGGGCCGGAATATTCACTTGCAGCAGATATAAATGAAAATCACTTTGTAGGTAAAAGTTATTCTCACCCTACTATTCACAAGTTTTATTGGTTTAACATCTTCGGACCGACTTTTACCAAGCATTATGGCGAAGATTTCCTGCTTTCTCTCCCAGCCTATAAAACTGAGAAAGTGAAGAATGGTGTTTTAGTTCAGTTGGCGCCTACCCCATTTTCAAAGAATATTGAAATGGAAAAAGAGAAGCTAGCGAAACTCATGGAAAAGGTGAACAAATGAGCAAATCCATTTTACTATTATTTTCCTTTCTCTTGTTTTTAGCCAGCGCTATGTCGGCACAGGTTAGTGGTGATTATTCAGCAAACAACAACCATGCCTCGCGCACAATCAACGTGACCACGCCCCAAACAATAATTTTAAGCGTTTGCGAGCGTGAAATCCCATTGCTTTAGCTGTGGGATGAGAGCGAGCATCTATTTTTTTCCTGAAAAATCGTTATATGCCTCGAGGCGCGGGCGCTCCGCGCCAGGAGGCTTTACGCTATGAATCAAGATCTTGATAGTCATCTGTATAGTCATCATCATATTAAAGGCTGCTGGGAGCATCACCTCGAGTGGGCGCCAAAGTACCGCTATAATGCTCTGCAGAAGCAGAGCATCAAGGAGGATTGCGAAGCAATCCTCCAATCAATCGCGCGGGAGCGCGATTGGGAAATCTTAGAGCTGGCAGTGATGCCTGATCACGTGCACGTGATTTTACGCACGCACAAACCTGAGAACCCGAGCGACATTCTATTCCGTTTGAAAGGTCGCTCGGCATACGAGTTGTTCAAGAAGCATCCGAACATGAGGAAGCGCTACTGGGGTAGCCACTTCTGGAGTCGAGGTAGCTTCTGCCGAAACATCGGCGTAGACATTGAAGT
>AQRS01000004.1 GCA_000402355.1 Candidatus Iainarchaeum andersonii SCGC AAA011-E11 | reverse complement strand
TAAATCATTTCTACAGAGCCCGAATTCTTAGTTTTTCCTCTAAGAAAACGTTTTGGACGCGAATCTCGTGGCGGAAATGCTTGCAAAGTAACCGATAATTCCGCCGAGCGCTATCACGAGCCAATCCATCGGTCCAAGGGGGGCCGTGCCGAACCACTGCGAAGCCGGAGTGTAAAGTATCGCGAGCTGCAAAACAAGCGAAAATAATAGCGCCGCAACGAGCCACTTGTTCGAGAAAATCGGGAGCCTCTCCTGCTTGCGGATAACAACTATCCTCATGAACTCGTAAACAATGAGCGCGGTGAAAACCATTGTTTGCGCAACCGCGAGGCCTTTCGGAAGGTAGTAAAAGAAAATCGCGAGCACGATTATGCTGAGCACTGCTGCTATCGCTATCAAAAGCGTGCCGGATGACTTTTCAATAATTCCCATGCCTTTTTTTCTGGGCGGCCGGTTCATTATGCCGGGCCTCGGGGGATCCGCTCCCAACGCGAGCGCTGGAACCCCGTCGGTCAAAAGGTTGATCCACAAAAGCTGAACCGCGGTAATGGGCAGATAACCGGCCAGCGAAGCAAAAAAAACAATGAGAACCTCCGCGAGATTTGAAGTCAGCAGGTAATTCACGAACTTCTGTATGTTGTCGAAAACAGTGCGCCCCTGCCTTATCGCCTCTATGATTGTGGCGAAATTGTCATCCAATAGAATTATGTCGCTCGCTTCCTTCGCGACATCGCTGCCGCGTATTCCCATTGCTATGCCCACATCCGCCTTTTTCAGTGCGGGCGCGTCATTCACGCCGTCGCCAGTCATTGCAACGCTCAGCCCTTTTTCCTTGAGCACGGTCAGTACCGCGAGCTTCTGTTCCGGTGTTACCCTGGCAAACACGTCATAATCCATAACCGCTTTTGAGAACTCCTGCGCAGAAAGCTTTTCAATTTCCCTCGCCTCAATGACTTTGCCGCCAAAGCCTATTTTCGACGCGATTGCCTGCGCCGTAAGCCTGTTGTCGCCCGTGAGCATTATCACCCTGATGCCTGCCTTCCTCGCGGTTTCCAAGGCTTCCTTCACTTCCACGCGCGGAGGGTCAATCATTCCCTGCAAACCCAAAAAAACAAGATTGTTTTCCGCCGCCTTTAAATCCGGCTTGTCCCTGTACGCGAACGCGAGAACCCTTAATGCGCGCGAAGCCATTTCGTTGTTCGCGCCTATTATTTTTTCCCTGTCCGCCTGCAGCATCTTTTTGATTTTGCCATCCGCGAGAATGTGCGTACATGACTCCACCATCACTTCCGGCGCGCCCTTCGAATAAGCGATTTTTTTTGCGCCGTCATCAACAACAACAGTCATCCTTTTCCTTGCGGAAGTGAATGGAAAATCCTTTATCCTCTTCAGGCCCTCGCCGGAAACACTTGCCTTCAATGCGGATACCGTCAAAGCGATTTCCGTCGGGTCGCCCACAAAACCGGTTTCCGTGCTCATCTCCTCAATTATGGTGTCGTTGCACACCCTGCCGCACAAAAGCAATTCGGACAATTTTTCCGGCGAAACTTTTTTTCCGCGAAGCATGAATTCCCCCGAACTGCTTCTTCCGGTTCCGGTTACCGTGTAAACCGCGCCGTCAAAAAATATTTCCTGCACTGTCATGCTGTTCTCCGTCAGCGTCCCGGTTTTGTCCGTGCAAATGACTTCAATAGAACCAAGATTCTCGACAACCGTGAGGTTCCTCACGAGGCTTTTTCTCTTGAGCATTTTTCTAGTTGCAATAGCCAAGGAAAGCGTCACAACTGCTGGCAGGCCCTCCGGAATCGCGGCAACCGCGAGGCTTATTGCAGTAATAAAAGTATCAGAAAGGCTTGCCGCATGCAGAATCAGCATCACTCCTGCAATGAATACAATTATTGCGGCAATGCCCGCCGTTATCTTTTTTCCGAGGTCCTCAAGCTCCAACTGGAAGCGCGTCTGCTCCTCCTTGATGCCCTCAAGCTGCTGTGCAATGCCCCCAACCTGGGTGTTCTTTCCTGTTGCCACGACAATTGCCATGCCCTTTCCCCTCACTATTGAGGTGTTCATGTAAACCATGTTCCTCCTTTCCACCAGAACGGTTTCGGCCGGCATGGCTTCAGTCAGGGCGCTGACGGCATTGCTTTCCCCGGTGAGTATTGAGGAGTCAACCCCCATGTCGCCCGACTCTATCACGCGCGCATCAGCCGCAACCTTCGAGCCCTCCTTCAGGTATAATACATCCCCCGGCACGATTTTTTGCGCGTCGACCTCCTCAAGAATTCCCGCCCTGTAAACCAATGCTTTCGGGGCGCCGAGCTTCTTCAGGGCGTCAATGCTTTTTTCAGCGTTGTAGTTTTGTATGAATCCAAAGGTTCCGTTAGCGGCCACAATGGCAATTATTAGGGATGCATCAACTATTTTTCCGAAAAAAAGCGAAACCACGGAAGCGAAAATAAGTATGAGCACAAGCGGGCTCGTGAACTGTTCAAAAAAAATTTTGAATGCCGAAATTTTTTTGCCCGATTCTATTGCATTGGCGCCGTACTCGGCAAGCCTTTTTTCGGCCTCCTCGCCGCTCAGGCCGTTTTTCCCGGAGGAAAGCCTTCGCATTATTTCATTTTCCGGGAACGAGTGCCATTCAACCATTTTTGGTCAGAATAAGTAACCCCTAAAACCAATATATAATTACTGCTTGCGGCAAAAGTTTTTTCCGCGCGGAATTGCGGTTCTTACTGCCCGAGATATTCCTGCGTGCACTTCTCGCTGCAGAACCGCCTGTTGTAGATTCCGCCTTCCGGATTATCGATTATTTTCCCGCAGTTCATGCACTTCGCTTCCGGCTGATAAGTGCTTCTCCTGCCGGAACCTGAAACTCCCTTAAGAACGTCCATTTTTTTCACCTCAAAATTTTTTTCCCGCTTCAGAAAAATGGGTGTGTTTCCACCAATAATGAGATTCCCCTTTCTAAGTATTTAAACATTTCCACGTTATGTTTATTCATGTCCACAGACCGTGTTCAGGCGGCGAGAAAAGCCTTTAAGGAGCATGACCTTGAAGCCACCAAAAAGGCGCACTCGCACGAGGCTTTCGACAAAGAGCAATCCAAAATCGGGCACGCGGAATTTTTGGGCGACATGGTTTATGGCGCTTTGGACGGCATCGTAACCACCTTTGCTGTGGTTGCGGGCTCTGCCGGTGCCGGCCTTGGCCCCGGAATAATAATTGTTTTGGGTTTTGCAAACCTTTTGGCCGACGGACTTTCAATGGCCGTGGGCAATTATCTCTCCCTGAAATCTGACCAGGATTTTTACAAAAAGGAAAAGCGGCGCGAAGAATGGGAAGTCGACAATTACCCTAAAGGAGAAGTCGAGGAAATAAGGCGAATTTACAAAAAAAAGGGCTTCACAGGAAAAAACCTTGAAACGCTCGTTGAGCTCATCACATCAAAAAAAACCGTTTGGGTGGACACAATGATGAATGATGAGCTCGGGTTGATTGTGGAACAGAAAGACCCGGTAAAAGCCGGCCTTTACACTTACGCGGCTTTCCTCATTGCCGGCTTTGTCCCGATTTCAATTTTTGTTTTCTCGCGCTTCATTTACAATATTGATTCTTCAATAATGTTCCCTATTGCTTTCTTCCTTACATTCGCAACGATTTTTACGGTTGGTTCGCTGCGTTCCCTTGTGATTGTGAAGAACTGGCTTTCCGCAGGAATCGAAATGCTCGTAATCGGCGGATTAACCGCAATCGTTTCCTACGGAATAGGCTCGTTCCTCGGCAGCCTTGTCCTCTAGCGGAACTCCCCGTATTCTTCCTGCAGCCTCAGCATCCTGTCGTGATATGTTTCGTGCCTTCCCTTAATCAATTCCTTCAGTTTCCTCTCAATCTGGATTTCGGTCATAAACCAAACCACCTCTTGGAATTATTTCCGCGTGGTTGCAGAATAAGCTTTTGAAGCGGGGTTCACTGCCGGTGCGGATTTACCTAAGCTTCGATAAACTAGAGTAAGGGTTCTAAAAAAACTCAAAATAAAATAGTTGTTATTGCCACTATTGTCCGTACTTCTTATTCATTTCATCCAATTTCCTGTCGATTTTCTTCTCGGCTTCCAGCCTTTCCAAACCGATTTTACTTGAATTGCGCCAGTCAACAAATTTCATCGGCTCAACCAATGTAGGATGCACCTTCTGTACTTCCTGGAGCATCTTCAAAACAATGCGCCTGTAATCAGGATGCCCTTGGATTGTAGAGCGCAATTCGACAAGATGGTAGAGTTCGCGCATATTCAGGTAATTGCTCCACCTGATTCTGTAAGCGAAAGGAACAATGTACTGCGCCTGCTTCGCGCCCAAATCCTTCGCAATTTTGGAGTGAGCATCGGCAGCCATTTTCATTTTCTCTGCAAAATCCTTTTCGAACCCGATTTCACGCGCCTCAAACGGAACATCAAACCCGAGTTTTGTTCCCAAATCCTGGCGCTGCTGTGTAAGAATGCGGTGCCTGTGCAAATCGCGGTAAGATGCGTAGTTGCACATCAAATCGAACTCATAAAAAGTGTGCTCGAAGCCCCTGCCGGGTTTGTGCCTGCGGTTCTCGCGTCTTGCGCAGTACTCCTGAATAACCTTCAATTTTTCGGCTTTGCCCATTGCCTTGACTTTTTTTTCCACCTGTTCCATCGAAACCTCAGTGAAAGGATACAACGCGGCGGCAATCACTTTTTCCTCGGCATCCTTGTCATAATCAGTAAGAACAACTTCTTCCTTTGCCTCAATTTTTTCATTCGCAAAAGTCTTTTCTGCAAGCGAGCGCATTCCCTTCCTTGTTTCCGACAAAAATTTTATGGTTGGGTCGCCGTACTTCCCCGTTGCGCGCTTTACAAATGAGGGCATTACTTTCATAAGTTCCGCGTGCATTTCATTTGCAACGGAGCGAGATTCTTCAAGCTCATTGGAAAGCATTTTCGTAATCAGGAATTCGAAACTCCTTCCATTCCCGAACAAACCCACGTTGGTTTTGGTCGAGGCAGGGAGGTAGCCGCGAAGAATGTCGCAAGCCTTTGCCCTGATTGTAGAATTGTAAGCGCGCTCTGTTTCCTCACCTTTTGGGAATTTTTCCATCATTGCCTTTTTCGTGGGCTCAATCCACTTCGCGTAAGAATCGAATAGCGAATCACACGTTTCAACATAGAGGTCTGCGTATTTGGAATCCATTATTTCCTTCTCGCGGTGGTATAAATACTCTCCATTCACTTTCTCGTCGAAGTAAACGTAGCGCGTGCTCTTTTCCAAAGGGGAAATTCCGATGCGCGAATCCTCGAGCAGCTTCGAGGCGATGTTGGATACGTTCTCGCACGCGATGTGCCCTCCACCTAACTCTGCGACTGAATCATCCCCGTAACCAACAAGCACGCGGTCATAAAATTCCTCGGCCTTTTTGGTCGCAATCACTTGGTTCTCCCCCATTGCCTCGGAATAAGCAACAATTTCTTTGAACCCCGCTTTTTCATCGCGGATGAACTCATCCAAAAGCAGCCTTCGAATGCTTTTCGCGCTCCTAGAATAACGGGAAAACAAAGCGCCCTTCACCACTTCAGGAAGGTTCGTGAGGACGAAAACATCCTTGTCCATGTTCGAAAAGAAAGGTGCGAGTATCCTGGCTTCTTCCTCGGTGAACTGCTCCAAATTAACCCCTAAAGGAATAGAATTGTTTTGATTTTAAACCAAATGGTTCTTCCGGAAAAAAAGCTCTATTTCTTGCTTGGTTCGGGGTTTTTACTTTTTTTCAGTGCGCGCCTGGTTAATTCAGGGTACTCCCTTGATAGGTTGAACAGGGCCATTCTCTTGGCCGCATCCAGTGGAATTCTGTGTTCCTGTGCAAGGTGCCCCGCCAGCCTATTGAGTTCAAGGTGTTTATCAGCGTTAGTGACAAAAAGACTCCTGAACCTTTCCAATTGCGCAGGGTTCTTTATTCTGGGTGCAGAGCCGCCCCCATGGCTCGCTGATATGTTCGGTCTTCTTGTTCCCATTGGCATAAAAAGAAAAATGATTAACTGATTAATAAGACTATTTTTCCATGTGCTCATTTTGCGAGTGAGGTTTTGTTACTGCCAGTAGTTCGGCGCCTCTTCGGTTATTTTCACATCATGTGGGTGCGACTCCTTGAGGCTCGCGTCCGTAATCCTGAGCATCCTTGATTTTTTGCGGAGCTGCGCAATTGTTTCGCAGCCCGTGAGGCCCATTCCGCTCCTCACTCCGCCAATGAGCTGGTAAACTACCTCGCTGACTGAACCCTTGTAAGGCACAATGCCTTCAATTCCCTCGGGAACAAACTTCCTTTCCTCCTCAATGTCCGCCTGGAAATACCTGTCCTTCGAGCCCTGCATCATTGCGCCCACGGAACCCATTCCCCTGTACTGCTTGAATTTGCGGTTGTTCATGTAAACGGTTTTTCCCGGGGTTTCCTCGCAGCCCGCGAACAAAGAGCCAACCATCACGGAGCTCGCGCCGCACGCGAGTGCCTTTACAATGTCGCCTGAATACTTGATTCCGCCGTCCGCAATTATGGGCACGGTTCCGGCTGCCTTTGCGCACTCCATTATCGCGGTTATCTGCGGAACCCCTACACCCGTAACAATGCGCGTGGTGCAGATGCTTCCCGGCCCAATGCCTATCTTGACTGCGTCGGCGCCGGCCCTTATCAAAGCCTTTGTTCCCTCGGCCGTTGCAACATTTCCCGCAACCAGTTCAATATTGTAATTCTTCTTGTATCTCCTGACTGCCTCAACCACGTTCTTCGAGTGCCCATGAGAAGTGTCAACAACAATCACGTCAACCTCTTTTTCAATCAGCGCTTCAACCCTTTTGTCATCCTTGGGGCCCACGGCCGCGCCGACTATCGGCCTTCCTTTCGGGTCCTTGTTGGCGTTCGGGTACTTGAAGCTGTTCTGTATGTCCGCAATCGTAATCAGCCCGGCCAATGCGCCGTCCTTGTCCACAATCGGCAATTTTTCAATCCTGTTCCTGTGCAGGATCTGCCCCGCCTCTTCATAAGAAATCTTGCCCTTTTTCTCTATTGTAATTAGCCTTTCCTTCGGCGTCATTATTTCCGAAACCCTTTTCGAGGCGTCGGTTTCAAAAAGCAGGTCACGGTTAGTAACTATTCCAACGAGCCTGCCGTTGTCAACAACAGGAAAGCTGTTCACTCCGGACTCCTTTTTGAGTGCGTTTATGCGCGCAAGCGTTTCCGAGGATGAAATTGTAATAGGGTTGTCAATGATCCAGTACTCCGAGCGCTTGACTTTGTCGACTTCGGTTGCCTGCAGTTCAACGGAAATGTTCTTGTGTATAATCCCTATTCCGCCTTCGCGCGCCATTGCAATTGCTGTCTTGTGCTCCGTAACAGTATCCATTGCCGCGCTCAAAAGCGGTATGTTTAAGGGGATTTTTTCCGTTAGTTTAGTCTTCAAAGACACTTCGCGGGGAAGAACACGTGATTCCGCGGGCAGAAGCAGCACATCGTCAAAAGTGAGCCCTAATTCTTTCCTTATCTTCTCTTTGCCCATAATATATATCGCTTTGATTACTTTAAAAGAGTTGCGTTGGTGAGGCTTTTTACTTCAGAAGCCCGCTTTTAGCGCTTCTTTTTAGCTGCGCCATAACGCAGTTCCGCGGGGAAATTCAAATTCGTTTCCAGTGCTTTTACAATTGCTATTGCCCTCTGCCTTGAATTCCCTTTCCGGGAAATGTTAAGCCTTTTCTCAAACATTTCTAAAAACTTCTCCGCGACTTTTTTGTCCCGCGGCCACTTCCTGACTGCCTCTCTCAATAGGTTGTATGAGTCAAAATATTTTGCTTCACCAAAAATAGCCGCTGATGCTATCGGCGCGTCACGTTCAGCCAGAAACTTGCCTCTGCTTTTTGCCGATTCATTGGAATAAAGTTTCCCGGCAGTTCCGTAAACAGGCCTTCCTTTATCGACCGTCCGGCCGTATGTTTTTTGAGTTTGGTTTGAAAGTCTCCTTTTATCAATATGAATTTTTCCGCTTTTCAAATGCATTGCAAGAGGGGTTCCAAGCTGCCCCGGCCAAAGCGCATATCTTTTTGTCAGCGAGCGCCGTGGCTCCGTAGGAGTTTTTCTGACTGTAGGTGTCCTTCGTGGCATGACAAAATATCATTTGCGTTGTTTAAATACGTTGTGTTCCGCGTTTCTGCACTTGCTTTTAAATGAATCGCCCAAAATTTTGCTTATGACAGACCCTCTTGTGACTTTCCTCGGTTTTGTTGCTGGAACACTGACTACGGTTGCGTTCCTGCCCCAAGTGATAAAGTCATACAATACGAAGAAAACAGGCGACATTTCAATAGGCTGGATTGCAACCACCGCTGCGGGCGTTTTCCTCTGGCTCGTTTA
>AQRS01000003.1 GCA_000402355.1 Candidatus Iainarchaeum andersonii SCGC AAA011-E11 | reverse complement strand
TCCTTGGTTTTCACATCAAGAATTACAACCAAAAACCGTTAAAAGCACTATTCAGGCAGCGATTTTCAGAAGCCTCCTCAGCTTTAACCGTCAACGGAATCCCGAACAGGAATTTGGGTTGCCGCGAAGCAAACACACCGCCAACGGAAATTCCCGAAGGAAATTTGGGTTGCCGCGAAGCAAACCTGCCGTTAACGGAATCCCCGATTCGGGGGTTGGGTTGTTCAGCTTTAAAAACATTATTGAGGCTAATTTTAGGGTTTGTTGAGGTGCCTTTTTTATGGCGAGCAAGTATGTTTTCATGTTTGATGAGTCGAAGAACCCTAATTCGGAAGAAGCTGCTTTCATTCTCGGGAACAAAGGGGCGCAGCTCGCGGAAATGACGCGCGCGGGATTGAATGTCCCTTTTGGATTTACTGTTACTACACAGGCCTGCAACGAGTACTATAGTGCGGGCAAAAAGTGGCCCCGCGGATTGGAAACACAAGTGAAGGAAGCGCTTGCTTCGCTTGAAAAGAAAACGGGCAAGAAGCTTGGGGACTCGAAAAACCCTTTGTTTGTTTCGGTGCGTTCGGGCTCTTATGTTTCGATGCCGGGAATGATGGACACTGTTTTGAATCTCGGGATGAATGATGAGAACGTTGTTGCGTTCGCAAAAAAAACCGGCAATGAAAGGGCCGCTTGGGATTCTTACAGGCGCTTCATCAACATGTTTGCGGATGTTGTGATGGGTGTTCCGCACTCGAAATTCGAGGCTATTTTGGGCAAAGTCAAGGAGAAGGCCGGCGCAAAGCAGGACACGGATTTGAAGACGAAGGATTTGAAAGAGGTTGTTGAAAAGTACAAGGAGCTCGTGAAGAAGGAGAAGGGCCATTCTTTTCCGCAAAGTCCGTGGGAGCAGCTTGAAATGGGAATCAATGCGGTGTTCGCTTCGTGGAATTCCTCGCGCGCCGTGAGTTACAGGCGCATAAACAAGTTGCGCGGCGATGCGGGAACCGCGGTTAATGTCCAGGCAATGGTTTTTGGGAACATGGGGGATGATTCAGGGACAGGAGTAGCTTTCACCAGGAATCCGGCAACGGGGGAGAAGGAGCATTACGGCGAATTTTTGGTGAATGCGCAGGGCGAGGACGTTGTTGCTGGAATAAGGACTCCGGGGCCTATCGATGACATGAAGAAAACCCATCCCCTTGTTTACAGGGAACTTTTGGAAATTTATGAGAAGCTCGAGAAGCATTACAGGGATATGCAGGATTTCGAATTCACTTTCGAAAAGGGAAAGCTCTACATGCTCCAGACGCGGTCGGGAAAACGGACTGCACAGGCCGCGGTGAAGATTGCGGTTGACATGGATAAGGAGAAGCTTATTTCAAGGGAAGAGGCTGTCATGCGCGTGAAGCCGGAGCAATTGGACCAATTATTGCACAAGCAGCTCGACCAGGAGGCAAAGGAATCCGGAGAATTGATTGCGAAGGGAATTGCCGCGTCTCCCGGGGCTGCTGTCGGAAAAATTGTTTTCACTGCGGGGCGGGCAACCGAATTGTTTGATTTGGGCGAGAAAGTTATTCTTGTCAGGAATGAAACTTCTCCGGAGGACATTGAGGGAATGCATGTTGCACAGGGAATCCTTACTGCGCGCGGGGGCAAGACAAGTCACGCCGCAGTTGTTGCGCGCGGAATGGGGAAGTGCTGTGTAGCCGGTTGTGAGGAAATCCGCGTGGATGAGGAAGCAAGGACACTGAGCATTCCGAAAAAGAACCTTGTTCTCAAGGAGCTTGAATTCATTGCGCTTGACGGGGGCGCGGGAGAGGTTTTCAGGGGCCGGTTGCCTCTTGTTGAGCCGAAGGTTTCAGGGGACTTCGCGACTTTAATGGATTGGGCTGATTCTTTCAGGACAATCGGAATCAGGGCCAATGCGGATACTCCGAAGGACAGCCAGGTCGCGAGGGATTTTGGCGCGGAAGGAATAGGCCTTTGCCGCACTGAACACATGTTTTTCGAGGGCGAGAGAATCAAGGCCATAAGGCAGATGATTATTGCACAGGACGAGCAAGGGAGAAGAAAAGCGCTCGCGAAATTATTGCCGTACCAAAGGGAGGATTTCGAGGGAATATTCAAGGTAATGGATGGCCTTCCCGTAATCATAAGGCTTTTGGATCCGCCTCTGCACGAGTTTTTGCCGAAGGAAGAGGCCGACATGGAGGAGCTTGCAAAGGAATTGAACGTGCACATTTCAAAAGTGCGGCAGATTTCAGATTCGTTGCATGAATTCAACCCCATGCTTGGCCACAGGGGATGCAGGCTTGGAATCACTTATCCCGAGATTACGGAGATGCAGGCTACCGCGATTTTCGAGGCGGCATTGAACGTGCAGAAGAGGAATGTGAAGGCGCTTCCTGAAATCGAGATTCCTTTGGTCGGGAACGTGAAGGAGTTTTTGGCGCAGAAGGAAATAATTGAAATGGTTGCGGAAAAATTGAAGGTTAAGGGAAAGCTGCATTACAAAATAGGCACGATGGCCGAGGTTCCGCGCGCATGCGTCATTGCTTCGGAGCTCGCGAAGGAGGTGGATTTCATTTCCTTCGGCACAAACGATTTGACGCAAACCACTTTGGGATTTTCGAGGGATGATGCGGGAAAATTCATACAGATTTATCTGGAGAAAGGGATTCTGAAGGAGGACCCTTTCCAGACCATTGACCAGGAAGGCGTGGGAAAATTAATGATTCAATGCGTCGAGGCCGCGCGAAAAGTCAAGCCCACAATTGACATCGGGATTTGCGGCGAGCACGGCGGCGATCCGGCCTCTGTTGAATTCTGCCACCGCATCGGCCTGAGCAATGTTTCATGCTCACCTTTCAGGGTTCCGATTGCGAGATTGGCTGCGGCACAGGCCGCGCTGAGGGGGAAGAAGCGTTAAGCGGCTCTGAAGGTTTAGCCCTTGGAGAAGGGAGCCTCTCTTCAAGCCTTTTTCTGCGCTATAAGCCTGTCGATATAATCAAGCGCGCTCGCATGCAGCCTGTTCGTTTCCGTATTCTGGTAGTTCAGCCGGTTGTTCAGCCACTCGTTCAGCCACTTATGGCCATAACCCAAACTGGCATCCATATTTCTTCTATAAGTTTTCCTGTTTCCAAGCAATTCCGCGTCCCAGCGGCTCACAATGCCCGGCCTGACCATGAGCTCGAGTTGCCTCACGCTTGATTCTGGCATAGAAGCCCATTGAACTTTTGCCAATTGCGCCTTCACCTCGTCAAAACTCATTAAACCCTTGTTTTCCCAGCCCCTTGACCTTTCAGCTACAACATACCGGTACTCTTTAGGATTAATATTTACCCGCTCACCTGTTTCGTCTACAGGAGTTGTTCGCCTTATCCTCCTAAGAGCAGCAGCAACAGGAGATTCAGTCCTTACGTAAACAGGTTTTTCTCGCAAGTATCTTGGGGGAATCGCAGTTGGATCAATCTGCCTTCTTACGCCGCGAAAAGGATTGATTCCCGCAAGTCCGGAAAGTATTCTTCCTGCCAAAGTTCTGCTTGGTTGTGTTGTTCCCTGAGTGATTGGTTCTGTTGGTGTGGGCCTGGTTGCGGCGGCGGCCGCGCTTTCAGCAGCACGCCTTTGCGTTGTCTGCTGAGCCAGAAACGGCATCCTGCCGGTAACCGGGTTTTCTACTATATTTTCTACTATAGCTTCATCAGACAAAATATTTTCTGGCGGGAGTGGCTGTCTGATACTTTCAAAATATTTTCTAATTCTTTGCCGAACTCTTTTTTGTATTGCGTTAAGCCGCTTTTCGTTTATTTCTCCCCAAGCAAACATTGGGCCGGCCCTGTTTTCAATGGCGGCAAGCCTTCCAAGCACTCTATCTTCCAGCTCAAATAAACCTTGAAGAGACACTTCCCTTGGCTCCCGCAAAACTCTTGCAGCCGCCCCACGCGGATTTGGAACATATTTTGCTCCGCCGCGTTGGTATCTGGCTGCGCCTTCCGCTCTCAAAAGCGACCTGATTCTGCGGCGGAACTTTTCGGCATCGACAGGAGCCCTGTCAGATTTAAGCTTCTGTTCTGCCTGAACGCGGCGTACCCTTTTACTAGCCAAATCAGCCCTAAGTTTTTCATTAAGAAGAACCGACTGAAGCGTACTTTCATTCTGCATCGGTTCCTGTGATTCGATGCCGCCGCGCCTGCCGCCGCCTCTCTTATTCCTCTTGTCCCCGCCTCTCCCTCTTCTTAGCCTTTCGCCGTCAGTCATCACCGGCGACCTTAAGCCTTTAAGGCTGCGTGGTGGCCTTGTGGGCCTGTTGTGGCTTCCTGCAAACGGTGGCGCCATTCAGGTCACCCGAAAAGTCCTGCAAAGAAATTCACGGCTTTGCTTATTATTCCTATCACATTCGTTGAAACATTTACGGAAGCCTGCTTTATGGAGCCCCCGATATTGAGGCCTTTGTATTTTATTTCTCCGGAGTTCATTGCTTCGATGAAATCATCAAACGACTTTTCCGAATCCATTAGGCGGCTGATTGTTTTTTCGGCGAAGCGGATTTCGATTGCGGCATCATTCCGCGCGCCTTTGCGGAGTTCCTTCAGCCTGTTTTTTTCCGTGATTGCGTAATAATCCTGCGTGGTTCCGTCATTGTAGGTTATGTAAATGTTTATTTTGTCGGAGCCGAACATTTCAAACAATTGGTCCGGAACGTTTTTCGTGTTCAGGTTAATGAGATTGACATATTCAGGCTTGAGGTCTCCGTTCTCAAAATAGGAATCGACGCTCTGCCTGTCGTGCGCGAGCACCGCAAATCCTGAATTGTTTGCCGTTCCGCGCGGGGAAAGCATAACCGCGGCAGTTCCTATAACCAAGATTACTGCAATGAGAACGTGGAATGAATTAGCCATAATAACTAAGAAGTGGTTTGGCTGTATAAAAAACCATCATTTATGTAGCAGTTTTGTCAGTGGTTTGGCGTTTTTCCGGGGGTTTTGCGGAGCTGTTCTTTTATTTTTTCGTTGAGCTTCAGCAGGAATTCCTGCTTGTTTTTTACCTCGAGCTTCAAACCCGCGGCGATTGAATGCCCTCCGCCCTCGTTGCCCTCCCCAAATTGCGAGCACACTTCGCGGAAAGCGTTCCCGAGGTTCAGGCCTTGCCGCACCAGCTCTTTTGTTGCGCGGCCGCTGATTTTCAGCGAGCCATCCTCGTTCAAAGCAATTGCAATTATGGGTTTGGTTGCCTGCACTATGCCTGAGCCGTAAAGCATGCCTGCCACAATGCCGACAATTGATTCCTTGATTTCTTTTCCCGCGTCGAAGTAATAATATTGTTCTTCCTCCTTCACACCGTTTTTTGTCACGTATTCTATGCCCTGCCTGAGCTGCCTGCGGTGCTCCTGCATGAGTGCCATTGCTTCGGCAAATTTTTCCTTGCGGTCGCCGAGGCATACTTCAATAGCAATATCAGCCCGGCCATTCCTCCCGCATGCATTCAAAAGTGTTGAGAATTCTTTTGCCTCGCTCGTGGGCGAGTGAATTTCTTCCCGCGGGAACGAGTAAACTTCTCCAAAGAGCTCCTTTATTTTCCATTCTGGAACATTGAATTTGTCCAAATGGAGAATGAGCGCGGTTGCGAGGTTTTTTTTCTCCTGTTCCGCGAGATCAATGTAGGTTCTCCATTGCCCGCCATTCTTCAGGGCAATGCTGTTTTCCGCAAGGAATTTTTTGGCGTTCTCCTCGTTCGCGGTTATTTCGGGAAGCATTGGCGAGGTGCTGTACATCAAAAACTGCACGAGCGGCCTCGAAACCCTGCCATATAAGCGCAGGTCTTTTTCCACTTTCACGAACCCGCTTTTTGCCCCTTCTTCCGCTATTTTGGCATTCAGGCCTTCGAACTTTCCGTTGTAGTCCTGCACATCCCCAACTGCGCCAACCAAAGCCAATGGAACCAAATCAATGTTTTTGGAATCAAGTGTTTTTGCGAATAAATAAGCTATTCCTGATGCGGAAATTTCGTTGCCTCCGTTGATTCCGTAATCGAACGGCGAGAAATGATTCGGGTGTTGGAAGCTTGTTTTCTGGTGGTGGTCGAAAACAAAGAGGTTTTCCCCGAAGCTTTCCTTCAGATATTCGAGCTGCCCCGAGCCGAAGTCGCAGAAAACATGGTTTTTGCCGAGACCTTTTATTTCCGGGATGTTTTCGCGGTAGAGCTGCTTTATCCACGTGCGGGAAACTTTTTTGCCGAGCCTTTTGAGGCAGCTGAACATTATTGCTCCGGAGGAGCAGCCGTCCGCGTCATAATGATGTATGACCGCGAAAT
>AQRS01000002.1 GCA_000402355.1 Candidatus Iainarchaeum andersonii SCGC AAA011-E11 | reverse complement strand
TGTGAGGGCGCAAGGAGACATCCATCAAACGACTCTACAGAAGTGGGCTGCGTGAAGAGAAGCCCACGCCTTTAGGCGTGGGTAATTCACCTACTTATATACTTTACCTAACCAAACTTTTTAGCAATGATTTTTTTCAGGGCCGATAGCTCAGACAGCCAGAGCGCCCCGTTCGCAACGGGGAGGCGCCGGGTGCAAGTCCCGGTCGGTCCACACTTTTTTCTTTTTCTTGTGAAGAAAAAGAAAAACCTGTACTAAAAAGAAAAAGAACGGCTTCGCTGAAATTTGCGCAAACAGGGTTTCTAATTATTATGGCACAACTGCCCCCTCATTTCGTTCGGTTTCAGCTTATCTGCGCAACCGTCAGGGTGCCGGCAGCATTTGAGGGCGAAGGGCTGCCGAGGTGGATGAGCATTCCGTTTGCCCAGGCATTCTTGTTGTATGCGGTTATGCATCCCGGGTTCGCGGCTTCCCACTCTTGGGTTGACCAGTCATAGCCGTAATGATATTGCGGGTAGGAATTGTAACCCAAAGAACCGGAGCTAACCTGCACGCATATTTTTATTGTCGCATGCGAAGGGATGTTAAGTACCTTATACCCGTACTCTCCGGAACTTGTTGAGGTGTTGAACTGCACCGAGCCGTTGACATAACTGAGGGTGCCGATTCTGCTTCCGAGCGAGGAGACATGCGAACTGTACTCCGGCTTTTCCTCTGTGGGAGTGTAATCACAGGGCTCCGATTCCGTGTTTGTGGTGCCTGGCTTGCTGCTCGTGGTTCCGCAACTGTTGGAATCAGTGCAGGTCCTGCTAAGCGTCCTTGTTCTTGTGCCTTCTTGGCAGGCTCCCCATGCTCCGGCACTCCACTCGCCGCAGCTCCAGCTCTCCGTGCATTGGACTGTGTCAGCGCATGAATTCCTTGATTCTGAAAGAGGCGACCTGTTTGCGGTTGTGCCGCAGTTATTTGCGTCGGTGCAATTCCTTGTCCTTGATTGTGTTCCTCCAGAGCAGGCGCTCCAGTTGCCAAAGTTTCCGCAGCTCCAGTTTTCCGTACAAGTGGCGTTGGCATCAATTATGGTGTTTGTATCATCGTTTGCCGTGTCATTGCATGTCTTCTTCTCCATTTCAGACGTCTTTGGCTTGTTCTCGAACGTGTTGCATGAGTTCTTGTCCCTGCATTGCCTCGTCTTGGTCCTGTACTGCAAATCATTTTCTTTGGTTGGGTCGCAGCGGCTCCAGTCGCTCCATTTCGTCCATTCATTGCAGCTCCAGTCTTCCGCGCACTTTGATTCCGCAGGAGTTGTGGGCGTGACCAAATTCGTCGGCGGTTTCGGCGGCTGTGCATCAACGAAACCGGTTGCAACCAATCCAATTGTGCTTTGCGTGCTGTTCACAATGTCGTTTGTCTGCGAGCCAATGATTACGAAATCCTCCCGCTTCGGGCCGGAGCCGGTGTCATCGCCGGTGCCTGTTCCTGTCTGGTCCGGGGTGGGGTTGCATGCATTGTTTTCCATGAGCGCAGCCCTTATGTTCTCGTTTGTCCTCGGCCTGCCCGTTACGGATTCGGCAATCACTGTTCCCGCATTTTCAGAGAATGGGAGCTTGCTCCTGCTTATGAGGTTCTTTGCCTTGCTGCCAATTGAACCAAAAAAGTTTCCTATTGCGCTGACTGTTCCCTTGACTGTATTGCCTACCCTGCCAATTATGCTTCTCCCTTTTTTTGTCTCCTCAACAACTTTCGTTTTTCCCCAGCAGGCGGTCTTGTTTTGCCTTTCCCAGTCGCCGAAGTTGAAAGAATCAATGCCAAAGGTTTCGCTCTGCGCATCCCTCAGCTGTTCATCCGTAATCGTCCTGTCAAACGGCTCGTACGGGCAGGTGCACTTGCAGAAAGCATCATCCGCCACCTCTCCATACTTGTTCTTGAAGTAGCACGGCCTCTCAAGCTGGCATCCCTGGCCACGCGAGGAGCAAAGCTGCTCGGTTTGTTCCCTGCATCCCTCGGTAATCTGGTCCCACGCGTCCTTTGAAGGGTCTGGGGAACCGGCAGTGCTGCACGCGTACACTTCGTAAGGGTCGTCATCCTCGTCACAATTGTATGCCTGGCAGCTGAACTGGCAAAAATACTGGTCAGAGTGTATGTTGCCGCAGAAATTGTTTTCCGAGCACATAAAAACGAGGCTCACATTGAAGATGCGCACCTCGTCAATAGTGTTCGCGCCGTCATCGCAAGTGTTGGCTCCAATTACCCAGTCGCTTGAACCGAATTTTCCGTCGCTCGGCGCAAACGTCCTGCCTGAAAAATCCCTGCTGACGCTCCAGTTGTCATAACCTAGTTCGGAGCACTTTTTTATTGTCGCGCGCATGTGCTGGAGGCAAAGGTCCCTGTACTCCTGCGGCCAGTCATCCAGAGTCATGTTGTTCCATTGCGAGTAATCAAAAGTGTCATATCCGCTTACGCCGCCGATTCCCGAAGCAAAGGCAGTTCCGGTGCTAATGAACAGCATGGCTGCAACAAGCGTTTTTGAAATGGTTTCCACATGATGCCCGTACATCAAGTGCAAGTATGGGTTTTTCCCTTTAAAAAGTTTTTGTCGGCATTGTTTTGCCCTAAGGTAAGATTTTTATTCATCATAAGGCCCTAATAGGGCCAGCATGATTGTCAAAATGGCTGCTATTTTACTGGTTTTCTTGGTTCTGAGCGGTTGCTCAGTGCCAACTCAGGAACAAGCCATTGATTCCGGCTCCCAGCCGCAAGGCAGTTCCCAGGTGCCGCCGGCAGCACAATCAGTACAGATCCCGCAAAAGCAGGCAGAAACAGAGCCGGATGCAGATGTCGCAGCAAAAAACACCGCGCTTTTTGAATCCCTCGCGACTGCAGGCATAGAGGATGCCGCCGTTGATGTGCAGCAAAACCTGATACTAATTGCGTTTGAGTTGCCTTCTGGAATGAATGAGGAAAAAGCCGCTTATTATGCAATCGGTGCGGCCACGAACCTTGCCAACAACGACCAGACAATAAAAGTTGAGGTGTTCAATGGAAGCGCCTCCACAATTTACTCTGTTGATTCGCAAACCGCCAAAAAATTCGTGAGCGGCGAAATAAGCAGCGAGGAATTCAATTCGGCAATGCGAAAAGCCTGAATAGTTTTTCTTATTTTTTAAAAAAAAACCGGCGGGGGATTTTCCCCCGATCCTGATTCACACTATTTCGTATGTCACGCTCACAGAGGCATTCACTTCAATGTCTCCGGGCGTTATGCTCGTCTTTGCTGATTCGGCAGTTGCTCCCGCAGCCAGGTCATATGACCTGTAGTATGGCGTCGGCGGGTAGTAGCTCGAGCTTTCGGAAGCAGTCTGGACTTTGCCCAGTGCTATTCCGAGGCCCTTTGCAATGTTCTGCGCCTTCAAAGAGGCGTTTGCGGCGGCCTGCTGCAGCGCCTCGTTCGCGAGCTGGGCCTGCTTCTCATCAGAGAGCGTGAATGAAACTCCGCTCACGCTGTTGGCTCCCACGCCTACCGCGACATCTATCGTGGTTCCTACATTGGAAAGGTTCCTCACAATTACCTTGATTGAGTTCACTGTTTTGTACCCTTTCACTTCCGACTTCAAGGTGCTTTGGTTCCACTCGTACTCCTGGTAAAGGTTGTATGAAGTGGTTTGTATGTCCTTGTCCGCTATTCCGGAATCCTTCAATGCCTTCCTGACTTTCTCCGAAATAACGGCGTTCTGGTTCTGGCTCTTCGATGCGGACTTATCGAGAGTTTCCACGCTCAGATAAATTTCCGCTGTATCCGGAGCCATTGTTTTCTTTGCGGTTCCGCTCACGGAAATAAGTCTCGGCTCTTCCTTTGTGTCTTCCGCAAACGAGGCCACGCCCTGTTTTTCAGCAGTGTTTGTCTGTGCGTAGCCAGTGAATGCGAGGCCTACAAGAAGCATTACGAGGAACAATCCCGTTACCGGAACTATTTTATTGAAATCCATGTTTTTCACCTCCGAGAAAAAACTGGTTTATTGCATTGCTAATATTGGCATTCACTTCCTTATAAAGGGTTCAACATGGTTAGGCAAAAAACTAACGTCTGAAAAGCAGGTTATAGCAAACCAATAAAGTAATTCGGTGAATTTTCATGGTTTGCTATCTAGCAGACCACCATAAATGCCGAAAAACTTTCATGGTCTGCTATAACACCCAAAAAGAAATCCGCGTCATTAATGGCGCGGTTCAGCCCTTGAACAGGTTCCTGATGAAGTCGTGCTCGGAAATGAGTTCTATTACCCTTTTCCCGCGCAGGTAAACAACGAAGCCAACCAGCGAGGCGAATACGGATGTGAGGTAGTAAATGAATGCCTGCCCTACGTTTCTCTCGACGAGCTGCAGCGTGATTCCCTGGATGAAAGAAATGAAGAAGAGCGAGACCAGGAACACGCCAAGTATGGAGTAGAAAATCAGCTCGAAAAGGTTCTTCGTGAGAAAACTCATAGCCAGATAATGCCGTTTCCTGTATAATAAATTTTCTTTCGGTCTTTTTTCCAGCCAATGCGCATTGAAAATTATTTTGTGATTCAGAATTCCTTGTTCATGAACTCAAATCCTGCAAAAATTATGAGGAAAACAATGAGCGCGCCCCAGACGCCCGCAAAGGAAAAAATGTGCCCTATTCCGAAAAGGAAACTGGAAAAAATCGGTCCAATCAATTGCCCGAGAGACTGGAACGAGGAATTCAAACCGAGAATTGTTCCGCGCTTCGCCTGCGCCTTCTTCGTTATGAGAGAAATCACGGACGGGAAGCACAGCGCGTTGCCGAAAACCATCAATGCTAGCGTCAAACCAAGAGTTATCATGTCGGGCGCGAAAAATATCCCCAAAAACCCTGTCGAGTTCAGCAGGAAACCAACCTTGATGAGTGTCGTTTCCCTGTGCTTCAGCAGGAGCTTTGCGCTCGCAAGCTGCCCGAAAAAAATCAGTATGCCGATGTAAGTGAAAACCAAACCAACCTGGCCGCTGCCGAAACCGAATTTTTCGGAAGTGAAGAGCGCAAAAGTCGCTTCCAGGGAACCGATCATGAAGCTCAGCATGAATGTGGCAATGAAAAGCAGCAATGTGCGGCTCTTTATGTGCGCGAGGAAACCCATTTCCTTTTCAGCAATGCCCCTGCTTTCCTCCTTCTCCTGAGGCTCCTTGAGGAACAGGAATATCATTAATGAATTCGAGAGCGCGAGTAATGCGGCGAGCAGGAAAGCGCCCTGTATAGAGAATGAAGACGCAATTCCTCCGAAAGCGGGGCCCAAAATAAAGCCGAGGCTGAAGGCCATTCCCATGAGGCTCATTACCGCGCCCCTGGATTTTTCATCGCTGAAATCAGACAAAAGCGAAACAGCCGCAGGGAACATGGCGGCCGCGGCAACTCCCTCGATTGCGCGCGCCGCGAACAGCATGAAGAGCGAATCCGCAAAAGCAAAAATAATGTAGGCAATGACGAACCCGAATGCCCCCATAGCGAGCACCTTTTTTCTTCCCCAAGAATCCGAAACCCTGCCGAAAACCGGGCTGAGGATTAGGCTCATGAACGCGAAGGTCGCGGTAAGCAAGCCGAGCTCGAAAGGCTTTGCCCCGAAGCTTATTGAGTAAAACGGCAAAAGCGGGAGAATTATTCCGAAGCCGAAAGAGAACATGAATACCGCGAAAAGCACGTTAAGGATGTCCTTTTGCTTCAGCAAATCCAGCAGACCCATGTGAAAACCTTTTTCAAAAAATTATTTTGGGAAAATAACTTAAATAGGTGTGCCTAAGTTTCAATTTTATAACGGTGTTAAGCGTTTGCGAGCGT
>AQRS01000001.1 GCA_000402355.1 Candidatus Iainarchaeum andersonii SCGC AAA011-E11 | reverse complement strand
TACAGAGCCGAAACGCGCTTTTGCCGCGCAGAATAGTTTTTCTTAAAAATACTCCAGTTCCCATTAATAACGGCCGATGATGACCTGACTAAAATCTATAGATTCTATGTGTAATAGATAGAAACGTATAAATACTAATTAGTGCATATATTATGTCATGGCAGATGATAAACATAACGCTGAGGTTCTTTTGGAAAAAATAAATGCCTCCAAGGCTCTCAAGCAGAACCGGGATAAAATAATTGAATTCTATTATGAGTGGCTTGCATTTCATCCTGAGGCTATGTACGATCCTGAAACAGAAGAGTTACTAAGAAGGGGCAATAGAAGAAAATTAATAAAGGCTTATTATGAAATAGATGCAGAATTTAGAAAAGCCATCGAACCCTTGATAACAAAACTAAAATCAGATAAAGCGGATGTAGGTGAAATTCTTGCCAAAATTGATGTGTTGTTATTGCAGGCGGAAGGTAGGTTAGTAGCGCAAACAATTGAAAATTCAAAAGAACAAATGAAAGAACGAGAAAAGCAACTATTAAAATTACGTAAAGATTTCAATCCTTAATTAGTTCAATTGATTCTTTCAATGATGGCACTATTTTAGTATTATTTTTAACAAAATTTTTTAGTTCGCTTACAGTAAATAATTTTGTGTCAGCCACTTCTTCTTGGTCTATTGCTATTTTTTGACTTATTGTGCAAGTGTAAAATGACATTATGAAATAGTCCGGGTATTCTGTATCGTTTATAATTTTTTTCCCGATGAATTTCAAGTTTTTTGGTTCAGCGCCTAGTTCTTCCTTTACGCCGCGTTTGGCTGCTTGTTCGTAGGTTTCTCCTGATTTTACTGTTTCTTCTACTATCGCCCAGTTGCTTGGCCTGATTCTTTTTTTAGGGCTTCTTTTTTGCAGAACAATTTTGTTGTTAGAAAAAACGTATATGCCTGCACAGCGGTAGAGCAATCCTTTTTCGTTTACCTCTTTTCTGGGTGCTGTCCCTATTACTTCGTCTTTATCATTCACCAAGTCTAAGATTTCTTCACTCATGGTTGTTTCCCCTAAATAATTGGTTTAATAGTGTTTTTATTTCCGTCCTTGTGAATGTTTCATGCAGTTTTTCATAATTCTTTTTTTTGTCTTTATCAGTGACCACAAACCACCATTCCTTATATTTTGGCTTTTCTGAATTATTGTTTTTGTATGTTTTTAGTTCTAGGTCTGCCGGGACTTTCATTTGTGTTCCTGTTTCTACTTCTATTGCATACCATTCCAGTTCTCCGTTTGGTTTCTCTGTTTGGAATGCTATGTCTGGCCCAAAGCTGGAGTATGTTGCCACGCTTTCAGTGTGTTTTCTTATTTCATCTGCAATTACTTGAACCATGAAATAATGTTCTACACTCTCGCTCGAAATCGGTTTTTTGACCAAAAACCATTGCGAAGAGTTCTCCAGGCCGCAGAGCCGGGCTTCAACAAACCCATTTTGTTTTAGAAATTCTGTTTGATCTGGGTTGAGTTCTTTGAGCTTATAGTATGCCTTATCCGCCTTATATGCCTCAAGGCCCTCTGGTTTTTCGCCTAAGTCCTTGAGTTTTTCTTCCCTTTTCCTTATTTCATCAGGATTTGTGGTAATTAGCTCGTATTCTTGGGGCGAAGGCACGACCTTTAGTGGTATATGGTCGTTCATGGCGAAAAGCAGGCCTTCCCCGGGCATGGCTGTGAGCAAGTAATTTTGTTCTTCGTTGTTTAAGTGAAATTTTTCCGCGAGCTCTGCAATTGCTGCAGGTTCTTGTCGGGACAAGAATTTCCATGAAGTATTTGCTAGAATTGTTTTTCCAGCGGCTGAAGAAATTAGGTCTTCTACTTCTTGAGTAATGATTGTTATTCCGAGACCGAACTTTCTTGCGGTTTTTATGAGTTCGTAGATGCTTTTTGAGTGCTCTGCAAAACGCAGCAAAGACCATGCCTCGTCGATCACAAGTGTTTTGCGTTCCCTGTCTTTTTGCATTTTCTTATGCACGAAATCCATTATGAGGTACATCATTACTGGCTTTATTTGTCCAGGCATGTTTGTGATGTTGAAGCAAATCAAATCGTTGGTTAAATCCAAATTGGTTTGCTTGTTGATGAAAGAAAAGGAACCATGAACATAGATGCGCAACCTATTTTCTAGTGCTTCGTAGGTCATTCTTTCTTGCCGCGTGGCTGTTTTTTTCTCGTGCAAGATTTCATTGTACAAGTCTTCCATGATTGGCGGTTCTTTGAGCCATGTTTCAGGGTTGTTATGGATTATTCCTTTTTGTTGGTAAATTTTGTGCACGGCTTTGTCCAAGATATTTTTTTGTACTTCTGTTAGTTCTCCGCACATGATTTTGAACAAATCCATTAGCAAAATGGTTTTTTCTCCGAGGTCTGCGCCCATTAAATCGAATGGGTTGATGATTGTGTCGCTTTCCCTGTTGATTTCGATGAGTTGCCCGCCGTGCCTTTGCGTGAGCTCTGCGTATTCTCCCTGCGGGTCAATTATTATTGTTTTTACCCCGCGGAGTAAATTCCTGAGTATGAATAGTTTGGCTGTGACGCTTTTTCCCCCGCCGGATGTGCCGAGTATTAGGCCATTGTAGTTCGCAAACTTGAAAGGGTCAAGAATAATTGGTATGTTGTTGGTCTTGTTCAACCCAAATAGTATTCCATCGCTATCAAGGTTCAAATAAGCCGTTGTAAATGGGAAGCAGGCTGCGAGTGCATCACTTGGTATGTTGCGGTTCATGTTCAATTTGTCTTCTTGTATCGGGTAAATAGATTTTATTCCGTCTGCCATGCGGAGGAAGGGCATTTTTGGTATTATCATTATTGAATTTAAACCAATTAAACAAAAACAATAAAAGCAACGAGTCTGGGTTTGTTTACAGGTGAATTTGAATGGACGTCACGAAAAACTGTGTAATCGAAGCAAAACAAGGCTTTGACTCTACACTATTGAACCACTATGTAATCATTAGAGTAAACGCAAAATCAGGAGACACAATAAAAATTAACGAACTCAATGGCTTAAAGTACAGGGAACTATGGGGTGCCTTCGAAAGCCCTAGGCATGAAGACGCGCCAATAGTTGATCCTGAAAAGCTGGCGGTAATAATTGGCGGAGAACCAAAAGAAACAAAAAGGACTATTTGCATTATTGGAAAATGATACTCTTATATAGGTCTATAGATATTATACGTGGCATATGCCAAAATTCACTACAATACAAATAACCCCTGAAATCAGAGATCAACTCAAAGACCTGGGCAAAAAAGGGGAGAGCTACGAGGCCATCATTATCCGCCTTATGAAAGCTTATAAAAAGTAAGCCAAACCAAAGATTTACGGCCCGGGACATGATGAGGATGACGATGATTCTGATTCCTTCGCCGGAAAATGAAGACAGATGGGCGGACTGAACCCGGGCCACTTAACAATAAAAAAACAGTACATCATACATAGAGGGTCTGAGTAATCAACTGACGATGACGCCGACCGAAAGGGATGACGATAGATGGGCGAACTGATCCGCACACAATTATTTTTGTGATGATAAAGGCGATGCCCTGCACCAATAAGAAAAGCGATGACTGCAGTTGCGATAATTTTGTTGTTCATACCATTACTAAAAGAAAGTTAACTATTTAAACCCTTCATGCAATTAACTGAATATGCAATTAAATGAATATAATTGTTTTTTGAATACGCTGTCAAATGACAAGCGTCTGCAGATTATTGATTTTTTGAGGAAGGAGCCAAAAAGAGTTACTGAAATCTATAAAGGGCTTGGTTTCGAGCAATCAACTACCTCAAGGCATTTGATTTGTTTGCAAAACTGTGGTTTTGTTTTTGTTAAACCCAATGGTCAGGAACGCGTTTATTCTTTGAACAAGCAGACAATTCTGCCTTTACTTAAGCTCATGGATAAGCATACGCATAAATATTGCAAAAATCTTTGTGAGTGCGGAGAAAATGCAAAGAAAAACGAGGGGACTTTGGCTCATGCAAAAGTATGACCTGATTATTGTCGGCGGCGGGGCCGGGGGCTTTGCAGCCGCAAATACTGCCAACAGGCTTGGGAAAAAAACATTAATGATCAACGACCAGGAAATTCTCCCTCTGGGGGGAACGTGCGTTAACGTTGGGTGCGTGCCATCAAAAACAATGCTTCACCAAGGAGCGACTGGCTACTATTCTCAAAGAAGTGTCTTCAATGCAATAAAATTGAGTGGGACAACAGACTTTGTTGAAGCTCTGCGAGAAACCCGGAAAATGGCTAAGGGCTTTCAGGAAAAGAATTACGAGAAAGTAATAGCAAGGCAAAAACACGTTGAATTCAAGGAAGGGTCCGCAAAATTCAAGGATTCGCACACCATTGCGGTTGGAAACCGGGAATTTTATGGCGAAAACATTTTGATAGCCACTGGCGCTTCAACATTCGTGCCGCCCATAAAAGGCATCGAGGATGTTGAGTTCCTTACAAACAAAAGCATCTTCTTTGAGCTTGACAAAAAACCTGAATCAATAATTATTCTCGGGGGCGGACCGGAAGCAATGGAGTTCTCACAAATATTCCACCATTTCGGAATAAAGGCAACGGTAATCCAACGCTCGGAAAGAATACTTACAAAATTTGATGAACTGCTGGGAATAGAACTCAAAAAGCACTTGGAGGCAGAGGGAATAACAATCCACACGGGCACGGACATAAAGCAAGCGAAACAAACCAAAAATGGCGTGACAATAGTTTTTGACAAGAAAAGCAATGGAGAATTGACGGCAAGCGCTGAAATGCTGTTGCTGGCCACGGGCCTCAAGCCGCATACGGATAAAATGGATATTGGCAATGCCGGCATTGAAATTGACGGAAAAGGTTTCATTAAAGTTAACGAGCACCTTCAGACAACACAAAAACATGTTTATGCCGTGGGCGACGTGACCGGCTTAATGCCATTGGAAACGGTTTCAGCAAAGCAGGGGAATGTAGCGGTGCAGAACATGTTTGGGAAAGCCAACAAAACCATTAATTATAGTGAAATCCCTAGCGCTGTTTTCACTTCTCCGCAAGTGGCCTCTGTTGGCATTACCGAGGAAGAGCACATGGAAAAATACAATGTTTGCCTGTGCAGGACGATAAGCTGGAACCATGTTGAAAAAGCCGCAGCAATTAAAGATACGCGTGGAATAATCAAAATGGTTGTTGACCCAAAAACAAAAGTGGTTTTAGGAGTCCAGATTGTGGGGCCAATGGCCGCAGACATTATCACAACGGCAACTTATGCAATCAAAAACAAGATGACCATCTACGACATTCGCGACACCGTTCACGTTTTCCCGACTCTCAGCGAAGCGATTAANAAGGTTGCGCANAGCTTTGACCAAAATNTNGATGAAATGGCTTGCTGCGTGGAGTGATGNGGNNTGGTTAANCANGGCCCNCTNGTTTTCGAGTATTCAAAAGTCANGGAATTCATTTACATTGGCACTAACCAATGCTGCCAGACGCACTTNAACAAGTCACTGGTTAAGAAAGGCATTAAAGCGGACATTAGCCTGGAAGAAAAAAGAATGGACTCGCCATTTGGGGTTTCATATTATTTCTGGGTTCCAATAAAGGACCATGCGGCCCCAACACTAAAACAATTGAAAATAGCGGCAAATATTTTAGATAACCTAATCAGGGAAAAAATCAAGGTTTACATTCACTGTGAAAGGGGTCATGGGAGGGCACCAACAATCGCAGC